>NZ_JBTJER020000004.1:0-252257 GCF_054456695.2 Leucobacter faecis | reverse complement strand
CGTGCCCGTGCCCGTGCCCGTGCCCGTGCCCGTGCCCGTGCCCGTGCCCGTGCCCGTGCCCGTGCCCGTGCCCGTGCCGGCGGTGCTGCTCGCGTCGCTACCAACGTGGCTGTCCACGTCGCGCAGCGGCTCGATGCGGCCCGTGGGCGAGAGCTCGGCGTCGTGTGCAGTCTCGGTGGGCAGCGCCGTGATCTCTTGGATGCGGCCGAGAGCGCCGAGGGCCTGGCTCACGGCCGCGATCGCACCGAAAGCCTGCCCGAGCGGCATCACCATCAGAAACAGGAAGATGATGAACGTGACGAGCTGGGAGATGGTGATCGCGCCGGTGGCGACGCGGTAGCCGCCGAGCCCGAGCACGATGAGAAACGAGAGCTGCATCGCCAGAAACGAGACGGGCACGATGAAGGCCGAGATCTTGGCGACCTTCACGCCCAGCAGATACGCCTCCTCGGCGTCGCGCTCGGTGGCGCGCTGCTCGCGCTCGGTAGCTCCGGCCGCGCGAATGGTGCGAATGGACGAGATCGACCGGTCGACCTGGGCGGCGAGATCGCCCACTTTCTCCTGCGATCGGGCGACCGCGGGACGAATGCGCCCCGAAACGATAACCACGACGACGAGGGCCACCACGATCACGCCAAACGTGATCAGAAACAGCACAGCGTCAATGATGAGCATGCCCACGAGTGCGCCCACAAATACGAGCATGCCGCTGATCGCCTCGACGAGACCCTGCGTGAGCACGGCCCGTAGTAGGGTCGTGTCGCTGCCGACGCGCGAGACGAGGTCGCCCGTGCGGCGACGGTCGAACTGGGTGATGGGCAGCTGTAGCATGCGGGCGATAAGCCGCTTGCGGCTGGCGAGCACAACGCCCTCGCCCATACGCTGCAGTACGTAGTGCTGTAGCCCGCCAAGAATCGCGCCGGCCACGACAATCGCGCAGAGAATTCCGAGCAGCCAGCCGAGCGGCTCGGCGCCCTCGACACGGGTGATCAGCTGACCGAGCAGCAGCGGCTGCGCGAGCGAGGCCACGGCCCCCGCGAGCCCAAAAGCGATCGCGAGGGTGAGTAGGCGCCGCTGCTCGAACAGGTACGGGAGCAGCTGCTTAAGCGAGGCGCGCGGGCCGCGATGCTGCGTACTGCCTGCGCCCCTGCCTGCGCGAAAGCTGCGCGGGCCACGGGCCCGTGTGGGGCGGCGCTTGGAATCGCGCTGCGGGTTCATCGTCGTTGCTGCGTCTTGAGTGTGCCCGGTCACGGCCCTACTCTAAGCTGCGCCCCCTGACAGTTGCCCTGGCACGCTACCCGTATGGCCGTTTGCCGACGAGCCGGTATCGACCCGTGTGGTGGTTTGCCGACGAGCCGGTATCGAAATGACGAGTCGGCCCGATAAATACGTATTTTCGATACCGACTCGTCATTTCGATGCCGAATGGTCAGGCTTCGCGGCGCGCGGCGGCAGCGCGCGGCAGCGCGCGGCTCTGGCGGCCTGCGTTAGCTCCGGATCGCGCGCGTGGTCACCGCAAGGTGAAGCGCAGCCTCGGCGGCCTCGCGCCCCTTCGACTCGGGGGCGCCCGGGCGACCTGAACGATCGAGCGCCTGCTGCTCGTTGTCGACCGTGAGCACGCCGAACCCGACGGGGCGGCCCGTGTCGAGCTGCACCCGGGTGAGGCCGTCGGTGACGGCGTTGCACACGTAGTCAAAGTGCGGTGTGCCTCCCCGCACGATCACACCGAGGCACACCGCCGCATCAAACCGCGGCCCGGCAGCACCGGCACCGGCACCAGCACCGCCGGCACCGGCACCAGCACCGCCGGCACCAGCACCGGCTACACCGGCTACGCCGCCAGCAGTGCTCAGCGCTGCCTGCGCCGCGAGCGGCAGCTCGAACGCGCCCGCTACGCGAAACACCTCGGCGGTGGCGCCGGCCGCGGCCACCGCGCGCTGCGCCTCTTCGATCATGGGCGACAAGATCTCGTCGTGCCAGTGGCCGGCGATGATGGCGACCGACAAGCCGCTCGCATCGACCGACAGGTCTGGAGCTCCGGCTCCGCTCATGGGGTACTCCTTTGGTTGGTTTGGGTGGGTGTGGATTCTGCGACTCCTGCGTCGTGCAGAATGACGGGTGGGAGAAATCGCGCAGAATGACGGGGGACGGTGCCCGCGCTACCCCTCGTCATCCGGCGCGAAGCGAGCTTGCGAGCGAAGTCGCCGGATCCAAGCGACTAGCTCGTTTGAATATCCTGCGGCAGGTCGTGGTTCATGCGGTCGCGCTTGGCCGACATGTAGCCGATGTTGTGCTCGTTCACGCCCACCACGAGCGGCACCCGCTCGGCGATGTCGATACCCGCTGCGCGCAGCTGTTCAACCTTGTCGGGGTTATTCGTGAGCAACCGAATGCCCGAAAGCCCCAGGTCGGCGATGATTTCGGCGGCGGCTGAGTAGTCGCGAGCGTCGCCGGGCAGCCCCAACTGCAGGTTGGCATCGAGCGTGTCGACGCCCTGCTCTTGCAGTTGGTAGGCGCGCAGCTTGTTCGCGAGCCCAATGCCGCGCCCCTCGTGCCCGCGCAGGTACACGACGACGCCGCCGCGCTCATGGATCAGCGCGAGCGAAGCCTGCAGCTGTGGCCCGCACTCGCACTTCATCGACGCAAATGCCTCGCCCGTGATGCACTCTGAGTGCACCCGCACGAGCGCGCCCGCCCCCGGTGCGGTGCCGTCGGGCAGCGGCGCAACAAGCGCCAGGTGGTCAACGCCCACCCGGCGATCGCGGTATGCGCTCGTCTGAAACTCGCCGTACTCGGTCGGCAGCATCGTGCTCGCGCGCACGCTCACCCGCCGCTGCTTGGGGGCAGCGGCCCGCTGATCCGGATCAATAGGATCGACCGCGTCGAGGTGCGTGATGAGCTGTTCGATCGTGATCACAGGAATATTTTCTTGCGCCCCGAGCTCGATCAGACCGGGCAGCCGCATCATCTCGCCGTCTTCGGCGACGATCTCGCCGATCACGGCGACGGGCGAGAGCCCCGCGAGCTTCATGAGCTCGACGCCGGCCTCGGTATGCCCCGCGCGGGCGCGCACGCCGCCGTCGACGGCACGCAGCGGCAGAATGTGCCCTGGACGGTGCACATCGGTGGGCACAGCTTTGGGGTTCGCGAGCGCGCGCAGGGTCGTGGCGCGGTCGCTCGCGCTAATGCCCGTGGTGACTCCCTGCGCCGCGTCGACGGTGACGGTGTAGGCGGTGGCGCGTACGTCTTCGTTGCGCTCGACCATCATGGGCAGGTCGAGCTGGTTCGCGACGTCGTTGGTCATGGGAGCGCAGAGCAGCCCCGACGACCAGCGCACGGCCCAGCCGATCCACTCGGGCGTCGCGAGCTCGGCAGACAAGATCACGTCGCCCTCGTTCTCGCGGTCCTCGTCGTCGGCGACGATGACGGGGCGGCCGGCCTTGATGGCGGCGACAGCTTCGTCGATGGTGGAGATGCCTGGTGTGATCATGAGCTGAGCCCTTCGGTTGAGGCGGAGTTGGCGGAAGTAGCGGTGGTAGGGGCGACGCCCATGCGCAGCATGCGGGCGACGTGGCGGGCGAGAATATCGGTTTCAACGTTGACGAGAGCGCCGATGGCGAGGCCTCCGAGCGTCGTGGCGGTGAGCGTCTCGGGAATCAGCGACACTTCAAACCAGTGCTCGTCTGCTGCGTCGGGGTCAGACACGTTCGACACCGTGAGCGAGACGCCCGACACCGTGACTGAGCCCTTATCGACGAGCAGCGCCGCGATGTCGCGTGAGACCGCGAAGCGCAGCACCCGCCACGCCTCGTGTTCGGCGACGCTCACGAGCCGGGCGGTGCCGTCGACGTGACCCTGCACGATGTGGCCGCCGAGCCGGGTGTCCATGCGCACCGCGCGCTCGAGATTCACCGCGGCCCCCATGGTGAGGGAGCCGAGCGTCGACATATTGAGCGTCTGCGCCATCACATCGGCCACGAACGTGCCAGCGTCGGCGCCGCCCACGGCGCCGCCCTCAGTGCCGCCTCGCGCGACGACGGTGAGACACACCCCCGACACACAGATCGATGCGCCGTGTTCGGCATCACTGGTGACGAGCGGCCCGCGTATCGTGAGCCGCAGTGAATCTGCGACCGGCTCGATCGCGACGACCTCACCGACCTCTTCTACTAGCCCTGTGAACATCACATTCCCTTCGATGGTTGGTGCGTATCGCCAGCCGAGTCGGCCTCGCCAGCCGAGTCGGCCTCGCCTGCCACGATCTCGGCTTCGATCAGCCAGTCGGTCCCCAGCTGAGTGAGCCGTGCAGCCCGCAGCGGCTTCAACCCCGCCAAGCTTGCGACGCCCAGGTCGCCAAGCGCGACTCGCGGCCCGCCCAGCAGCGCGGGCGCCACGTACACGAGCACGTCGTGCGCGAGCCCCGCCGCAATCAGCGCGCTCACAATGCCCGGGCCGCCCTCTACAAACACGCTCCGGATCCCTCGTGCCGCAAGCGCCCGCAAGTCGTCGGCGAGGTACTCGCCGGTGTACTGCAGCGGGGCGGTGAGCGCGTGCGCGGCGAGGGCCGGGTGCTGGTTAATACGGGCTGACGCGGGGATCGGCCTGCGGCCGAATACCACGGGTATGGGCTGTTGCTCGGCGGGCACGAGCAGTTCACCGCCCGCGGTGCGCGCGGTGAGGCTCGGGTCGTCAGCGATGAGGGTGCCCGTGCCGACGAGAATCGCGTCTGCGGCCGCGCGGCGGCGGTGCACGTCGGCGCGGGCGTCTGGCCCGGTGATCCACTGGCTCGAGCCGTCGGCCGCGGCCGCACGCCCGTCGAGGGTTTGCGCCCACTTCACGGTGATGAGGGGCATCCCCTCACCGGTCACCTTGTGTGTGGATGCTGCGACTCCTGCGTCGCGCAGCATGACAGGGGTGGGTGTCTCGCGCAACATGACAGGGGTGGGCGTCTCGCGCAGCATGACGGGGGAGGTGACGCGCGAGGTTTCTCCAACTGTCATCCTGCGCGAGGAACGAGTCGCAGGATCCAGGTCGCGGTGCATGGATGCTGCGACTCCTGCGTCGCGCAGCATGACGGGGGTGGGGGCGCTCGCTCGCGTGGCCTGCCCCGCCAGCCAACTGGCGATGAGCTCGCGCGCTTCGGCCGCCAGTACCCCGCCGCGCACCCGCACCCCCGCGGCTCGCAGCGTGGCTGCGCCGCCCGCCGACGCCCCACCAGACGAGGCGCCGCCCGGGTCGGCGAGCGCATACACAACCGCCCCGATGCCGGCCGCAGCGAGCGCGACCGCGCAGGGGCCCGTGCGGCCCGTGTGGTTGCACGGCTCGAGCGTCACGACGGCGGTGAGTTCGCCCGTACGGGCCCGCCACGACGCGGGCAAGCGCGCGAGCGCGGCGGCTTCGGCGTGGGGCGATCCGGCGCCCTCATGCCAGCCCTCAGCGACGATCGTGCCGCGGGCGTCGATGATGACGCAGCCGACCTGAGGGTTCTCGTCGCGCGCCGGGCCGCGGCGCGCGATAGTGAGCGCCCGCCGCATGGCATCGTCGACCAGCGAGTCAGTGGTCACCGCGTCGTTCATGGCCGCCATTCCTTGCACGCCGGGTACGCAAGGAACCGCGGGGTGCGCGGTTTCTGCGTTCCTCTCATCCGGACTAGAGCGAAAGCATCGCCCATCACCGTCGGTACCGGAGTTTCACCGGTTCAACATCGCGGATGCGACGCTCGCGGACTATCACCGCCGGTTCGGATTCTCACCGACCCCGGAACACATTCTTCATCGTAGCCCGTGACGGGAGGGCGGCGAAATAGCCAGTTTGACCGGTTCGCTGACGGCGGAGGGATAGTCGCGCTTCAAAGCTGAAGCGCCGTGCTGCGCTTCCGATTGCACTAGGGGCGCACTATACTTCTCACTGTGGTGAATGTGAAGAATAGTGCGCACGGTGCTCAAGTGCTACTGCGAGACCAGGGTGGTTTTGGCGCGTTCGTGCGTTCGTCGCGAATCCAAGCTGGTCTAACTCAAGAGCAATTGGCGGGGATGGCCGCGAAGAGCCGTCGATGGCTGCAAGATGTTGAGGGAGGAAAAACGGCACCATCCCTGCCAAGCGCGATCGCCCTGGCGAACGCACTCGGGTACGAAATTATGGCTGAACGCTCAGAGCCTTCGAGGCTGCTTGACCAAGTGTTTGGAAACTTGGAATGAGTGGCGACGTAGACACACTCGACCTGTGGCTTGATGGCCGTTTGGCGGGTCAGCTCTTGCGCGGCGTGGCGGGGGACGTTGAATTCATTTACGATGCGGCTTATTCGCATGACCCGTATGCGACTCCGGTGTCGATGAGTCTTCCCAAATCCCATCAGAACCATGGGCCTGATCGGGTGATGCCGTGGTTGTCCAATTTGCTTCCAGATGCCCAGGAAGTGCGTGAACGGTGGGCAAGAAAGTTTCATGAACATCGGAGTGACCCGTTCACGCTGCTTCGCTACATGGGACAAGACGCGCCTGGGTCGGTTCAAATTGTTCCTGAAGGTGAAAGCCCCTCGCAAACAGGAGTTCTTGCGCATATTAGCGAGGCAAAGATTGCAGATCGCATTGCGGGGATCCTCGTAGATCCAGAACACTGGGTTGACGACACTGATGAAGACGAAAGCCGGTTTTCCCTTGGCGGTTATCAAGGCAAGTTTGCGCTATCTCGGGTAGGAGATCGCTGGTTCGAGCCCAACGGGCGCGCTGCGAGTACTCACATTGTGAAACCTGGGATGGTGACCGCAACAGGTGCGACGAATGACTCCGTGCAGGCGGTCGAATTTGTCACTATGCGAGCGGCACGGGCTGTCCAAGTACCAGCAGCTACGGTTGAGATCCTTGACTTTGCTGGTACACAAGCGTTTGTCACCACCCGGTACGACAGGGTTGTGCAACACGACGGCGAAGTGACACGGGTACATCAAGAAGACTTTTGCCAGGCGCTTAGTGTGTTTCCCACGCGCAAGTACGAAGACGATGGTGGGCCAACCCTGGGTGACACCGAATATCTCGTTCGTACTGCGTCTTCACCCTCATATAGAGATCAGGATCGTAGTGCCCTTGTGCGCCTTGCTGGGTTTAATCTCTTGGCGGCGGGAGTGGATGCGCACGCAAAAAACCACAGCCTACTGCTTGTTGGTAGAAATGTTCGTCTTGCTCCGGCATACGACCTTATCTCGGCGCATGGAATTTGGGATGAGCATCGAGTTCGGTTTAAGTCGGGCGCAGCTGTGAAGTATGGCAAGAATCGGAGGTATCGGAACATCACCGGACGCGATTTAGCCCGAGCAGCAGATGTGCTACGAATCGACCGAAAGAATTTCGTGGAGCAACTACGCGAGCTGGCCAAAGCTCTACCTGAGGCTTTTGACCAGGCTGTCGCAGAGCTCCCCCAAGGTTTCGCAGTGGAACAGGTGCGACGCATGCCAGACCGGGTTCGCCGTTTTGCTGATGATGTCGTAAACCGAGTGTCTGAGTCTGACTTGCTCGAAACCCCTAAATTTGAGGGGGCCCGAATGGATATGGCGACTTTATCGACCAGGGTCTGGATGCGTGGACACCGCGCGAGCAACGGTACTTGGCAGACGGGGTATTACAGGCATCGAACCTAGCCCCACCCACTCACCCAAACAGGTCGGCGAACATCTTGCCGTTCGCGATCACGTTCATGGTGAGCACAATGATCATCGCGTTGAAGAAGAACGCGATCGAGGTGTGCCACACGATCGTCCACCGCATGCGCGAGCTCAGCACCTGCACGTCTGACACCGCGAACGTGGTCGCGTTGGTAAACGACAAATACGCGAAGTCCACAAGCTTCGGCTCGGGGGTACCCGGAAACTTGAGCGGCGGCGCCTTCGCCCGCAAATAGCGCGAGTAGTAGATGCGCGCATACCCCCAGTTGAACATTGCCCACGACAGCAGCATCGCCCACACCGCCGCGGCCTCCGACGCAGCGTCGTGCTGGTCCATGCCGAGGCTCGTGATCAGATCGATCGCGACGCTCAGGCCGATGAAACTCGAGCCAAACGTGAACAGCACCGACAGCAGCCGCGTGATCGGGTGGCCCACGATCGTGCGCGTGACGAGCGCGTCGGGTCGCTCGCGCATCGCCCCGACCGTGAGCGTGATCGCGGTCGCCCCCAGATACAGGGTCGCGATCGCGCACCACACGAGCAGCCGCAAAATATCGAAGCCGTCATCGGGCCCCCACAGCAGCTTGGCGCCCAGCCACACGAGCCACAGCTGCATCAAGATGCCGGTAATCGCGACCGCGAGGCCCACGGCGGTACGCCATCTTTGAGATCCGGATCGTGCCGTGCCGGTCATGCCCGTGCGCCTGTCGAACCGGGCTTTGCTTGTGATTCGGGCTTCGCTGGCCCTTCGGGCTTCGCGGCCGCCGAAGCGACGAGGTCGCGCAGCGTCGCATCGGGCAGGTACGCGCGCGTGAGGGCGATGCCGATGCGGGGCAGATCACCCTCGTCGCGAAACAGCAGGTGCAGAGACTCGTGGCGCGGATTGAACTTCTGTTTGAAGCGGTGCAGCGACTTGAACCCGTAGAGCGGTTCGATAAGCTCGCCCACCTGCGCGAGCACCTGGTCTACGGGCCCGGTCTCGGCGTCTGCCGGGCGCACGAGTGGGGCCCCCGAGAGTGACACAAACTCGTACCCCTGCTGCGCAAAATGCTGCGCCGACGACGCGATCAAAAACTCCATCACGGGGCCAAACCCGCCGTCGCGACGCCGCATCAGATCGAGAGTCCAGCCCACAACGCGGGGCTCACCCGTCGCCGGGTCTTGCGGGCCATACACGGGCAGCCACGAGGTGATGCCGTGCAGGCTACCGTCGGCATCGACCGCGATGCCCACGAGTACGCGCGGGTCGAGCGCCTCGTCAACCGTGCCCAGGGTGAAGCGCATCTCGGGTAGGCCCTTGTCGCCCGTCCACTGCTCAGAGATCGCACGCACCTGCGCGAGCGTCGACCACGGCTCGTCTGTGAGCGTCACCATGCGAAACTCGATGCCCTCGCGGGTGGCCCGGTTAATCGCGGTGCGCACATCGCCCCACGGCTTACCCTTGAACTCGAGACCAGGCAGGTCGACGATCGTGTCTTCTGCGACGATGACGCTGCGCCAGCCCGCGGGCCGGGCATTTGCGACGTCAGCGCTCACCGAGAACGCACACGGCACGAGCCCCGCCTGCTCGGTGACCTGCGCAAACTCCTGCAGCGCGTCGGCCGTCTCGTGCGCGGCGACGATCGGGTCGCCCAGCATAATCGCGACGCCCGAGTGTGACTGGTACGCGAGCGCGCCCGATGCGGCAGCGCCGGTCGTGCCCACGGCAGTCGGTCCGGCAGTAGCCACCGCGCCGGCCGCGATGCGCTCGTTGAGGTTCCACGTCGTCATCCACGAGATCGTGCCGCCGCCAAAGCGTTCGAGCCGCGCCACGAGCTCCTCCCTGGATAGGGCTTCTGCGGCAAGCGTGCGATGCGCGCGCCGCAGCCGCACGCGAAACGAGCCGCGACCCACAAACAACACAGCCAACATTGCCGCCCACAACACGCTGGGGGCGAAAGCGAGCCCCACAATGTCGATGGGGGCATCGATCAGCTCGTATTGCAACATCAGCGGCAACGCGAGCGTAGCGAGTACGCCCGTGACCACGTTGTAGAACCCCAAAATAAGCGCCACCACCCAGCCCAGTTTGTGGCCGAGGCGCAGACCGTTCGCGATGAGTGCGATCACCGCCACATCGATGGCGACGTCAACGAACGACGCGACCGGCTGATTGTGGCCGAGTGGCCCGTCGTATGGCACGACCAGATTGAGAATCTGAATCACACCAATGGCGATGATGCCGGTGAACGCGAGCAGTCGCCATTCGCGCTGGCTGGGGCGCCCTGAGCGGCGCCGAAACGCGGGCAGAAAGCCGCTCACCGCGAGCGCTATCGCCATCGCGATGGCATGTTCGAGGTCGTGGATCATGCCCAGGTAGAACACTGAGATGGTGACCCACAGGAAGACCGCGATGCGGGCGCGCAACCGCCACGGCGACGGCAGCGTGGCAATCGCAAACACGAGCGCGGTGAGCGCACCGCAAGATGGCCCCACGTCGTACACGGTGGCGAGGTGGGTCGCCCAAAGCGAGTCGGTCTGGGCCGCGACGGCCAAAAGTGCCGCCGCGCCCAGCACACCCACCAGGTGCCCGGCAACGAAGAGGCCCGCTGTGCGCAGCGACCCAAACTTCCACTCGGCCCAACCGGTGCCGCCGATCACGAGCGGGGCGAGGGTGACGTAGACCCACGGGTGATCGGCGAAGAACATGGCGGTGAAAACAGTCCACCAGCGTCCCTCGTCAAACGAGGGCAGCCCCGTGGCAACGTCGTGAAACCAGGGCTGGTTGGCCGCTGCGGCCCACAGGCTGCCCGTGGCCACACCCACTATGAGCATCGCGAGCACGAAGCTCGTGGTGAAGGGGGTGCGCCGCAGTACGCGCAGAGTGGCTGAGAGCCCCGCCCTGCCCCGCCCCGACCTCGCCGTTTCGCTGACCGCTGTGTCGCTCATAGACACAGTCTACGAAAAGCGGGCAACCAAACGCAGGATTTAGCGCAGCAGTCCGATGCGTTCGTACACGAGCTTCAGGGTGCGCTCGGCGACTTCGTTCGCGCGCTCGGCGCCCTTCGCGAGCAGCCGATCCAGCTCTGCCGGGTCTGCGAGGAGCTCTTCGGTGCGCTCGCGCACGGGCGCAAGGCTGCCCTCCACGACCTCAACGAGGCCCTTCTTGAGGTCGCCGTAGCCGCGGCCGTCGTACTCAGCGACGATGCTGTCGACCGTCTGGCCCGACAGCACCGAGTAGATGGTGAGCAGGTTCGAGACGCCGGGCTTCGCGTCGCGGTCAAACCGCACCACACCCTCGTCGTCGGTGACTGCGCGCATGATCTTCTTCTTGGTCACATTGGCCGGATCGAGCACGTTCACGAGCCCGGCATCGCTCTCGGCCGACTTCGACATCTTGGCGGTGGGGGTCTGCAGGTCGTAGACCTTTGCGGTGCCCTTCGAAATGTGCGCCTCGGGCACAATGAACGTGTCGCCAAAGCGCGAGTTGAAGCGGTTCGCGAGGTCACGCGTGAGCTCGACGTGCTGGCGCTGGTCTTCGCCCACCGGCACCGAAGCAGCCTGGTACAGCAAAATGTCGGCGGCCATCAGAATCGGGTACGTGAACAGGCCCACCGAGGCGGCGTCGGTGCCCTGCTTCTGCGACTTGTCCTTGAACTGCGTCATGCGGCCGGCCTCACCGAAGCCCGTCATCGTGTTGAGCACCCAGGCCAGCTCGGTGTGAGCGGGCACGTGTGACTGCACGAACAGGGTCGACTGCGCCGGATCAATGCCTGCGGCGATGTACTGCGCGGCGGTGCGGCGGGTGCGGGCGATAAGGCCTGCCGGATCCTGCGGCACGGTGATGGCGTGGAGGTTGACGACGCAGAAGAACGCGTCGAAGTCCTCTTGCATCTTCGTCCACTGGCTCAGTGCGCCGATGTAGTTGCCGAGCTGCAGGGAGTCGGCCGAGGGCTGCATGCCCGAGAACAGAACGGGCTTTACGGTGTTGCTGGTGTCAGTCATAGTGTTGCTTCTTCGCTAAAGGTGTTGGTCTGTGGATCCTGCGACTCGTGGCGCTTGGTTGTTCTCACGTCATGCTGCGCGAGGAACGAGTCGCAGTATCTATGTGGTGTGGATCCTGCGACTCGCAAGCTCGCGCAGGATGACGGGTGGGGTTTGGCCGCCGTTGCCTATTGCGCAGAGCTCCGAAGGGAGCTGAGGGTGGGGCTTTGGGCTCCGCCGATTGGCTGGGTCTGGCAGGAGCGCCGGCGAAGCCGGTGCGACCGGAGAGCGGCGGAGCCCAAAGCCCCACCCTCAGCGGTCAGTTGATTGGCGCTGGGCAAAGCCCCAACCGCTAATGCGGAGGACTACACGCGGTAGTCAACGACGACAGCAGCGTGGTCCGACCATCGCTCGTCGTAGGCGGCCGCCCGGTCAATCACGTAGTTTTCGACGCGCTCACCGAGAGCGGGCGTCACCACGTGGTAGTCGATGCGCCAGCCCGTGTCGTTGTCGAACGCCTGCCCGCGGTTTGACCACCACGAGTAGGGGCCGTCGACCTCGCCCGCCCACTTGCGGCCCACATCGATCCAGCCGAGGCCGGGCCCTTCTGAACCGTCGACACCGATGATGGTTTCGCCCTTCGTGCCGAAGTAACGGTCGAAGTAGGCACGCTCCTGGGGCAGGAAGCCGGACTTCTTGACGTTGCCCTTCCAGTTCTTAATGTCGAGCTCGCGGTGACCCACATTGAAGTCGCCCACGATCGACACGAGTGCGCCGTCGGTGCCGAGCTCGCTCATGCGGTCGCCCATGGCGTCGAGGAACGCCCACTTGGCTTCCTGGCGGGGGGTGCCCACCTCACCCGAGTGGGTGTAGTTGCTCACCACGGTGAGGGTCTGGTCACCCAGCTCGAAGTCGGCCTCGATCCAGCGGCCCGACGACTGGATGCGCTCCTGCGCGTCGGCAGGGCCCAACCCGATCCGGTGCGAAATGGAGGGAAGGCGGCTCGCGATCGCGACGCCCGCGCGCCCCTTGATCTCGCAGGGGTCGTGCAGCCAGTGCCAGCCCGCGTCGCCCAAAAACTGCTGCAGGTGCTCGTCTTGCGCGCGCACCTCTTGCATGGCGAGGATGTCGACGTCGCGAGACGCGAGCCACTCACCCATGCCTTTGCGGTAGGCGGCACGAATGCCGTTGACGTTGACGGAGGCGACGCGCAGGGTTTCGACCATGCGCTCCAGTCTACTCAGCAGTGACCGGCCTGTGGCCTAGAACACCATGGGGCGGTCGTACTCGTCTTCAAACGTGCCACCCAGCAGCTCGACGTCGATCTCGGCGACGACGGGCACGTGGTCGCTGGGGGCGTCGCCGCGGCGCTCGTCGCGGTGAATCGCGGCCCCCGTGACGGCGTCAGCGAAACCACGCGACCCCATGATGAAGTCGATGCGCATGCCCTCGTTTTTGGGAAAGCGGCCCGCCTTGTAATCCCAGAACGTGAACCCTTCGGGCACGATGGGGCGCACCACGTCTTCGACGAACGGCTCGAACGAGGCAAACATGTCGCGCTCGGGCGCCGAGACGTGTGTGGATTTACCCACCGTGAACGATGGATCACCCATGTCGGCCGCGAGGGGCGCGATGTTCCAGTCGCCCATGAGGGCGAGGGGCAGATCCGGATCTTCATCGAGCCACGCCTCGGCATTGCGGCGCAGCGCCGCAAGCCACTCGAGCTTGTACGCGTAGTGGGGGTCGTCGATGCCGCGACCGTTGGGTACGTAGAGGCTCCAGAGCCGCAGGTCACCGACGGTGACACCGAGCGCGCGCGCCTCGAGCGGTAGGCCGTTGGGTCCTTCGCCCTGCACTCCCTCTTGCCCCTTGATGGGCTTGCCGAAGCCGGGCATGCCGTCGAACTCGCGGGCGACATCGGTCATCTCGTGTCGGCTGGCGAAGGCGACGCCGTTCCACTGGTTGAGGCCGTGTAGCTCGAGGTGGTAGCCGGCGCGCTCGAACGCTTCGACGGGAAACTGGTCGGGCCGGCACTTGATCTCTTGCATGGCGAGCACGTCGATGTCTTCGCGTACGAGCCAGTCGACGACGCGGCCGACACGGGTGCGAATAGAGTTGACGTTCCAAGTGGCGATGCGCATGTCTCAAGCCTAACGGGGAGCCGCGATTTAGCTGGGGGTTTAGATGCTCCGAGGGCCTGCACAGTGGATTCGGGTAGATTTGTGGCTCGGTCATGTGTGTAAACCGCACCTGAAGACACGGGGAATACTGAATGAGCAAGAAACTCGCTGACGGATCTGTGCGTCAGGCGTTTGTGCGCCACGGCAAGCTGCGCCGCTCGAAGAGCTGGAGCAATGCGCTGCGGATTCTGTTGACGACCGCGATTGTTGTCGTGCTGAGCGGCGTCGCGACGGTTTCGTATGCGGTGTGGGGCCTCGCGAAAGAGATTCGCACCGTCGACCTGGTTGATAAGAAGGGCGATGCCGTTGGGGCGGGCAGCCAGTCGCTCGATGGTGAGCTGACGATTCTGCTGGCGGGCACGGACTCTCGTGCCGGGCAGGCCATCGACGACGGCGAGGAGGGCGAGCTCAACGACGTCAACCTGCTGCTGCACGTCTCGGCCGATCACCAGAACGCGACGGTGATTAGTTTTCCGCGTGACCTGATGGTGCCGATTCCGAGCTGCCCCGGCCCGAACGGTGAACCGAACTACTACTCGGCGATGAGTGAGCAGCAGCTCAACACCGCCATCTCGTACGGTGGTCTGCCGTGTGTCGCGTCGACAATTTCAGAGCTCACAGGCATCGACATTCCCTACGCCGGGCTCATCTCGTTCGACGGTGTGATCGGTGTCTCCAACGCGCTGGGTGGCGTTGACGTCTGCCTCGCGCAGCCCATCGTCGATCCCCATGCGAACCTCGACCTGCCCGCCGGTATGGTCACCCTGCAGGGTATGGATGCGCTGCAGTTTCTGCGCACCCGTCACGGTGTGGGCGATGGTGGCGACACTAGCCGCATCAGCAACCAGCAGGTGTTCATGTCTGCCCTGATGCGCGAATTGAAGAGCGCTGAAACGCTGTCTGATCCCGTCAAGGTGTACGGGCTCGCCAAGGCGGGCGTTGAGAACATGACGCTGTCGAAGAACATGGCGACGGTGCAGTTTATGCAGGCTCTCGCCGGCACGGTGAAGGACATCGACCTTGATCGTATTAATTTCGTGCAGTACCCAACGTTCTCACACCCCTACGAAGAGGGGCGCCTGACCCCCGACTACCTCAATGCGCAGACTCTCATGGATATCGTCAAGAGTGGCCAGCCGTTTGCGGTGACTGCGGTGGGCGAGGGTGTCGCGCCCGATGCGGGCGCTGCCGGCGACCCGTCGGTGCCCGCAGAGGACCCGGCCATGACTGACCCGGCGGCAGACCCCGCTGTGGACCCTGAGACCGGCTTACCGATCGAGGGCGACGGGGCCGCGCCTCCCGTTGATGCAAGCGGAGCGGTCAAGCTGCCCGAAAACATCACGGGCCAACAGGCCAGCAACGAGACCTGTTCGGCGGGGCGCACGGTCTTTTGATCCGGTATTTCGCGTGACACGCCGAGAGACCCAGCTCACGATTTCACGTGAGCTGGGTCTTTCCGCTACAGTGGGGAACGGTGTTTACACCTAGGAGACGTGCCGGAGCGGCCGAACGGACTTCACTGCTAATGAAGGGTCGGGGTTAAACTCGACCGGGGGTTCAAATCCCCCCGTCTCCGCCAGATTTACAACAAACACAAAGCCCCAACTTCCCAGTAATTACAAGGAAGTCGGGGCTTTGTTGTTTTGCGGTCAGCCGCGGGGCAACCCTGAACTGAGAACAGAGAGACTTGGCATGGGCCGGGGGTGCAGGCGATAAATTATTACCGTGACCATGCGCAACTACAGTGAGGTCGACGTGTTCTCGTCGACACCATATTTCGGCAACCCGCTAGCCATCGTTCATGGCGCTGACGATTTGACCACTGATGAGATGCAGCGCTTCGCGAAGTGGACGAACCTCGCCGAAACCACGTTTCTATTGCGACCGGCCGACCCCGCCGCCGACTACCGGGTGCGCATCTTCTCTGCCACCCAAGAATTTCCTTTCGCCGGGCACCCCACCCTGGGGTCTGCGTTTGCCTGGCTTCAAGCGGGTGGCGTGCCGGCACAAGCAGGCACCATCGTGCAGGAGTGCGGCGCGGGGCTCGTGAGGGTGCGGGTGGACGGCCAGAAGTTCTCGTTCTTGGCCCCACCTCTGACGCGTTTTGAGCCAGTCGAGGAGTCCCTCGTGCAGGAGCTGGCCGCTGCATTGGGTGTTCCCCGGGAGCGCATCCTGGACGCATCATGGTTAGTCAATGGACCAGAGTGGATTGGTGTCAGGCTCTCGAGCGCGCAAGAGGTGCTCGCGTTGAGCCCCGATCCCGCAGACCTCGGCTCACTCTCGATAGGTGTCGTCGGGCCCTACGCGCCGGGCGGCGACGTGCAGTTTGAGGTGCGTGCGTTTCTAGGTGGCGACCCGGTCTGGGAGGACCCCGTCACGGGCAGCCTCAACGCAGGCTTGGCCGAGTGGCTGACATCGGTTGGAATCGCAGACCGGCAGTACGTTGCAGCCCAGGGGACGGCTATTGGTTACCAGGGCCGCGTGCACGTGTCCGTCGAAGACGACGGCATCTGGATCGGTGGAACGGTCTCGAGCTGCGTCAGGGGCGAAGTGAACCTCTGAGTTTAGAGCGTAGGTTGGGTCGTGCGGCTCATCGCAATGTCCGCTCTATTTCAAGCAGGGCACACTTCTAGAATGCGTCGCCCTACCGCTCACCGCGCGCGAGCTTCGACGGCCACCACACCTTGCGCCCAATATCGGTCGCCAGCGCGGGCACCAGCAGGGAGCGCACAATGAACGTGTCGAGCAGCACACCGAACGCCACGATGAACGCGATCTGCGCGAGAAACAAGATCGGAATCACCGCGAGCGCCGCGAACGTCGCAGCGAGCACGAGGCCGGCCGATGTGATTACGCCGCCGGTGATCGCGAGGCCCCGCGAGATGCCCTCGTGGGTGCCGTGCGCGATCGACTCTTCGCGCACCCGCGTCATCAAGAAGATGTTGTAGTCGATGCCCAGCGCCACCAAGAACACGAATCCATAGAGTGGCACGGCCGGATCTGCGCCGGGAAAATCGAACACGTGGTTGAACACGAGGGCTGCGACGCCCAGCGCGGTGCCAAACGACAACACGGTCGTGGCGATCAGAATGAGCGGTGCCACGATCGATCGCAACAGCAGCATCAGAATCACCAAGATTACGAGCAGCACGACGGGAATAATGAGTGTGCGATCGTGAATCGAAGCATCATTCGTGTCGATCGCGGTCGCGGTCACGCCGCCCACGAGCGCCCCGCTGCCCGCAAGTTCGTGCCGGATCTCGCGCACCGTCTGCTCCGCCGCATCTGAATCTGCGGCGTCGCTCAGGGTGGCTTGCAGCAGCACATCGCCCGCGGCGACTGTCGGTTCGGGCGCGGGGGTGCCGGGCGGCCCCAGCGGTTGCACGCCGTCCTTCGTGACGGGGGCGGTGCCGCTGGGGGAGTCGGCCGCGACAACTGTGACGCTGTCGACGCCTGCGACGCCGAGCACCGTGGTGGCCGCCTGCTGCAGATCCGGAGCCTTCGTAATTACGTACGCCGGGCTGCCAGAACCGCCAGGAAAATGCTTGCCGAGGGCCTGCTGGCCGTCGCGCGCTTCGCTCGCGCCAAGCACGAGATCGGACTGGGGTACACCCGAGGCGTTCAACTGGCCCGCGCCCACGACACCCACGAGCAGCACGAGCACGGTGATGATCCAGATGGGGCGCGGGCGGCGGCGAATGAGCGCCGCGAGCCTGGCCCACACGCCCGTGGGCATGCCGTGTTCTGCCGCCACGACCTCGGGCTCGAAGTGCGGGCGCCTGGGCCAGAACGCGGCCCGCCCAAACGCGAACAGGATCGCGGGCAGCAGCGTGAGCGCCGCGAGCATCGCAAACACGATGCCCACCGAGGCGACCGGGCCCAGCGAGCTGTTCGACTTCAGATCAGACAGCAGCAGGCACAAAAGCCCAGCGATGACCGTGCCGCCCGACGCCAAGATGGGTTCAAACGAGCCCCGGATCGCCTGCAGGGTGGCCGCTCCGCGGTCTTGCGTGATGCGCAGCTGCTCGCGAAAGCGCGAGACGTAGAGCAGTGAGTAGTCGGTGGCGGCGCCGATCACGAGGATGAAGAGGATGCCCTGGGTTTGGCCCGAGAGCATGAAGAGGCCCCATTTCGCGAGCCACCAGTTGGTGAGGAGCGCGACGGTGAGGGCCATGAGGCTCGTCGTGAGCACCGCGACAGGCAGCAAGAGGGAGCGATAGACGACGACGAGAATGATGAAGACGGCGATGAGGGCGACGCCGAGCAGTAGGCCGTCGATGCCCGAGAAGCCGTTGACGAGATCGGCGGTGAAGCCGGCGGGGCCGGTCACGTACACGTCGACGCCCGCGGGAGCCGCCGCGCGCAGCTCGTCGCCGATGCCCGAGGTCGCCTCGCGAATCGTGTTTTTGCCCTCGATGGGTACGAACGCCTGCGCGGCCATGCCGTCCTCTGATGGAATGAGTGGCGAGATGTCGGTCGACACGTTGGGTACGGTGCTTGGCAGGTCTTTCACCGCCGTGGAGAGCGTATTGAGGGTCTCGTCGCTGAGCTTTTCGTCGCCCGTGATGACGACGACCGCGGGGATCGCCTCGGAGTCGCGAAAGTCGGCGAGGCGCTGCTGTACCTGAGTCGCGTCGGCCGAGCTGGGCAAGTAGGTGGTCTGGTCGTTGGAGGAGACCTCACTCACCTTGCCAAAGTAAGGGCCGCCCACACTGCCCGCGCCCACCCACAGCAGAATCAACAGGGCGGGAATCAGGATGCGGAGCCAGCGGCGGCGTCCGTGTTTGGGGTGTTGGTTCATGACCCTCTCCAGCTTATCTAGCCAGGTTGTTTAATATCTAAGTGGATATAGATTCTGTCGGCTAATATAGCACCATGTCTGCGCCGGATCCATCCCAGCCCCCAGCCGTGGGACTGTATGACGTGGGGTCCAACGACCCCAATAGTCAGCTGATCGACCGCACCGGGATCGACCCGGCCTCAATGGCACAGATCGGCTCAATCATGCAGGCGCTCGGCGCGCTGCGCGACGCCGAAGAGAAGCTCGCAGAGGCCTCGCTCGCATACATGAAACTCGGGCGCACCGATATGCGTGCGCTGCACTACCTCATCGTGACGTCGAACTCGGGTCAGGTCGTTACCCCCGGCGCCATTGCGGCCCACCTCAAAATCTCAACCGCCTCGACGACGAAACTGCTCGACCGGCTCGAGCGGGGCGGCCACATCACGCGGTCGATTCACCCGAGCGACCGCCGCGCATTTGCGATCGAGATCACGCCAGAAACCCGTGAAGCGGCGATGCAAACCGTTGGCCGTCAGCAGGCGAAACGGTTTCACGCGGCCGCGCGGCTGACGGGCGATGAACGCGAAGTAGTTGCACGGTTCCTCACAGACATGGCGCGCGAGCTCGACGTCTCGGGTGAGCCCTGGGCCGAGGGGCTGGGGTAGTGGCGCCGGGGGCGGCGGGCTCCGAGGCGGTCGGCCCCGATTCTGTTGTAAGCCTCGTATGGTTTCGCGATGACCTGCGGGTGAGAGATCACGAGGCGCTTACCGCAGCGTTCGCTGCCGAGGGGTCAGTCATCGGGGTGTTCGTGCTCGACGAAGAGTCACCGGGCGTGCGCGCACTGGGGGGTGCGAGTAAGTGGTGGCTGCACCACTCGATCGAATCGCTTGCAGCTTCACTCGCCGCGCTCGGGGTGCCCCTGGTGTTGCGGCGCGGGCCTGCGGCGCAGGTGGTGCCCGAAGTGGCTGCGCAGACCGGCGCGACGGCCGTTTTCTGGAACCGTCGATACGGTGGTGCCGAACGGCGGGTCGACGCCCAGGCCGAAGCAGCGATCGCGGCAGCGGGTGTGGCGGCGCATACCTTCGCGGGGAGCCTGCTGCACGAACCAGGCGAGATTCTCATCGACACGGGCACGCCCTACCGTGTCTATTCTGCGTTCTGGCGGCAGGTGCTGCGCAGGCCGGCGCCCCGGCAACCGCTGCCCGCACCGCTGCCCGCACCGCTGCCCGCGCCGCTGCCCGCCAGCACCGCGACCGGATCCGGATCCGGATCTGCACCTGCCCTCGCTCCCGCGGTCGTTAGCGACCCATTGAGCGAATGGGAGCTCCTGCCCACGCGCCCCGATTGGGCCGGCGGGTTGTGTGACCGCTGGCAGCCGGGCGAGCGCGCTGCGCAATCGCGCCTCGCAGAATTCTTGCGCGACGATATCGCCGAATATGACGAGGCACGAGACGCGCTCGCCAACGAGGGCACGTCGTCGCTCTCACCGCACCTGCGCT
Organism: Leucobacter faecis; assembly: GCF_054456695.2. Lineage (NCBI taxonomy): Bacteria > Bacillati > Actinomycetota > Actinomycetes > Micrococcales > Microbacteriaceae > Leucobacter > Leucobacter faecis. Next base: position 232,175 of record NZ_JBTJER020000004.1, on the reverse strand, counting down.
GGGGCGAGATCAGCTCGCGGCAGGTCTGGCACGCGGCGGCGCAGCACGCGACCAACGTCGGCGGATTCTTGTCAGAGATTGCGTGGCGTGAGTTTGCATGGCACACGCTGTTCCGCAATCCAGACATGGGCACGGTCAGCCTCGATGCACGGTTCGACCCGCACGCGTGGGTGGTGCGCCCCGCGGCAGAGCAAGCAGCAGTGGTCTCGGCGTGGCAGCGTGGCGAGACCGGGTTTGGCGTCGTCGACGCTGGCATGCGCGAGCTGTGGCACACGGGCACCATGCACAACCGCGCCCGCATGATCGTGGCATCGCTGCTCACCAAGAATCTCGGGGTGGATTGGCGCGTGGGGGAGGCGTGGTTCTGGGACACCCTCGTCGACGCAGATCAGGCCAACAACCCGTTTAACTGGCAGTGGGTGGCGGGCTGCGGTCTCGACGCGGCACCATACTTTCGTATCTTCAACCCCGAGCTGCAGGCCAAGAAGTTCGACCCTATGGGGCTCTATCAGTCACGCTGGGCGGCAGACTCACTCGGGCTGCCACCAATGGTCGATCTACGCACCAGCCGCATTGCGGCGCTCGCGCGCTACGACCGCGTCAGGCAAGACTAGTCGCGTCCAGTAAGTCGCAAGCACGTCCCCGTCGCATACGCAGTGGCGTGAATGCCCTGAATCAGTGCCGCAAACCGTGCAGAAGAGCATAAGCGTCGTGCGCGCTTTCGACGTAGCCTGTCTGGGTCCCGCAGTGACGCAATGGAGGGCCAGCATGCGAGCAAACTACAACAAACCAGTCTCACCAGCCACGTCTGCCGCACAGGTTGTGCCGCCCCTGGGGGAGCCCGGGCCAAAAAAGCTGGCCTCCCGCCACATCACGATGATTACGCTCGGCGGCATCATCGGCGCGAGCCTCTTCGTGGGCTCAGGCAACGTGATTCGCAACGTGGGGCCCGCGGCCCTCGTGTCGTACCTCATCGGTGGCATCCTCGTGTTTCTCGCGATGCGCATGCTCGGTGAGATGGCCGCCTCGCGCCCCTCGACCGGATCGTTCATGGAGTACGCCCGCGTGGGCCTGGGCGACTGGGCCGCCTACTTTGTGGGCTGGCTTTACTGGTACTTCTGGGTGGGCGTGATCGCGTTTGAGGCGGTCGTGAGTGGCGCGATCCTGCACGGATGGATGCCGGGCGTACCCGAGTGGGTCTTCTCGATCTCAATGATGCTCATCTTCACGGTCACAAACCTCGTGTCGGTGCGTTCGTTTGGCGAGGTCGAATTTTGGCTTGCGAGCGTGAAGGTCGTTGCGATCGTCGTGTTCTTGGGTGTCGGCGTGCTGTTTGCGCTCGGATTCTGGCCTGGCGGTTCGTTCTCGCTGCCCAACCTGTGGCAGCACGGCGGCTTCGCGCCCAATGGCGTTTGGTCGATCATCGCGGGCGTCGCGATCGTGATCTTCTCGTACTTCGGTACCGAGATCGCGGTCATGGCAGCTTCTGAGGCTGAGGATCCGGCGAAGGGTGTGCGGCAGGCTACAACGACCGTGATCTGGCGTATTCTGCTGTTCTTCGTGGGGGCGGTGTTCTTGATCGTCATGATCGTCCCCTGGAACCAGCTTCCGGATCCCCAGATCGAGGGGCCTTTTGTTCACCTGTTCACGATGTACGGAATTCCCGCGGCGGGCGTGATCATGAGCGCGGTCACGTTGACTGCCGTGTGCTCGGTGCTGAATTCGGGGCTCTACTCGGCGGCGCGCATGTTCGCGGCCCTCGCTGACCAGGGCTACGCCCCGGGTATCGTTGCGAAGCGGTCAAAGAACGGTGTGCCTGTGGCGGCGGTGCTGGCGTCAACGCTGGGCGGCTACGCGGCGGTGATCGTCAACTTTGCGGCCCCCGAGTCAGGCATCTTCGACTTCATCATGAACTCGGCCGGTCTTGTCGCGCTGTTCGTGTACGCGTTCATCGCGTTGACGCAGATTCGCATGCGCTCGCGCATGAGCAAGGAAGAAGTCGCAGGACTCGAGCTCAAGATGTGGCTGCACCCGTGGCTGGGCATTCTCGTGATCGCCGCTGTGGTGGGCATCGTGATCATCATGGTGGTGAGCGGTGAGGGCACGCGCACGCAGGTGTGGACGAGCCTCGTCTCGGTCGCGGTGTTGGCGATCTTCTGGCCGGCGGTGCGTAAACGCTTGGCGCGGGTGCGCGCGCGGCGCGCCATTGTTGAGCCTGCGGCGGATGCGCGCATCGCCGGCGCTGCCGGTGCTGGTGCCGGGGGTGGCGGTGGTGCTGCCGCTGAGAGCGCGGTAGCTGAGGAAGCATAGCGCTAGTCATTCTGCGCGCAGTTAGACCGATTTCGTGAGGTTTGTCATCCTGCGCGTGTTAGTGACCGATATCGTGAGATTTGTCATCCTGCGCGAGCTTGCGAGTCGCAGGATCTATGTCACACACTCAGAAATAGTTGAGGGGGTGTCGGAGCTTTTGCTCCGACACCCCCTCAACTATTTGTGTGTACTACCGCGCTGAGCGACGACGCATTGCGAGTGCGCCTGCACCTGCTGCGACGAGCAGCAGCGCTGCGGTCCCAGCGATCAGCGGCGAAGCTGCGCCGGTTGCGGCGAGCCCGCCCTTGGCGCCGTTGGCGGCACCCTGAGCGTTGTTGCCCTCTGCGTTGCCGCCCTGGGCGTTGTTCTCGTTGTTGTTGCCCTGAGCATTGTTTTCGTTGTTGTTGCCCTGAGCGCCCTTGTCTGAGTCGTCTCCCTGGACTGCGCTTTCGGCGTTGTCGCCGTTTGCGCCCTTGTCCGAGTCGTCTCCGCCGGCGGTGCCACCACCCGAGTCGTCTCCGCCGGCGGTGCCACCACCCGAGTCGTCTCCGCCGGCGGTGCCACCACCCGAGTTGTCTTCAGTCACATTGACGGTGGCGGTCGCATTCATGTCAGTGGCTGCGCCTGCGCGGGTCAGGGCGTAGACCTGGCATTCGATTCCTGCGGCGCCACCGGGTGACTGCACCCATGCTGCTTCGTCGCCAGCGTGTGCGGTTGCTGAGGCCTGAACGAGGATTTCCGCGGGGGTAGCCGAAGAAATACAGAGGTCCACCGTTTTGGTGCCGGTTACAGTCGACGAGATCGTCAGCTCGCCGTCAGTCGACAACGTCACATCGGTCTGGGGTTCACACAAAGCCAAACCGGGGGCATCAGCCGTCAGCGTGATTGGCTGGTTGACGAGGTTCGTTGTGAGGGTAACCTTCGCTTCCCCTGCTACAACGACTTCGGTCGAGGCCGGGGTGATGGTAAGTTCAGGAGTTTTTGGCATTGAAGCAAGGATGGCGGCCTGCTTGTCGGCCCCGATAGCTTCGTCACACCAGTAAGCAAGTGGTTCGCCGAAATCAACGGGGTCACTCACGCACCACACCAGATTTTGTTTGGCGTTACGGCTATCGACGGTCTTGTTTGACGCGACGTCAACAGTGGAGAGGAAGTTATCAACTGGAACCGGCATGTCATGCCGGATGATGTAGCTGATGATCTTTTCTTGATCGGGAGACAAGCCGGGATTGCCGGTCCTGTTCTCAAGCTGTCCTACATAATCAGACCCTTGATGCAGGAGCCCATTCTTGTCGACCTGGCTGCAGGTCTTCGCAGTTTGGTCGGTGCAAAACATCCACTCACTGACCGGACCATCGGTTACCGCGTCGTAGTGCACACCGCAGTTCGGCGTACCGCCACCGCTGCCGCCTGTGCTGGTGTAGAGCAACACCGTGCTGCCCGCGTTGTAGTCAGCCAGCCGCTGCCCGAATACGCGAGTGAGATCGGGCATCACGTTTGAACCCTGATTTGCCTTAGGGTTCTCCGTCGTCTGATCGACGCCCCCACCTGTTGAGCAAAGCTCCGCAAAGAACTCACCGGCCGGAGTTGTCGGGGCGCTAGCAAACGGCGCGGGCGCAGCGGCCGCGGCCCCGCCGTCATCGGCAAATGAGGCCGGCACGAAAGCACCGACGAGGGCGGTTGCCGCTGCAAGAGCAGCGACTGGCAACGCGAGTTTTCGGCGCGCGCCGATAGAAAGCGAAGGCATACGAATATTCCCCTGTGAGTAATCGCACCGAGCGTGCGTGATGAAAAGCCGAACAACTGCTTCGGCGAAAAGTTCTCCCGATTGAAAATTGTAAGTCTGCCTAAGGGGATACACAATTCATTTGTGGGTATTGCACTGTAAAACAAAAATCACCCGGTGAGAAATTCTCACCGGGTGATTTTCAAGTGGTGCGCCCGAAGGGATTCGAACCCCTGGCCTTCTGATCCGTAGTCAGACGCTCTATCCAGCTGAGCTACGGGCGCCCTGTCTGCCTGCTTTAGCTTTTCGCCTTGGCTTGCCGACTCGTTAAACATTACACGGGTCCCCTGCAAAACAAAAATCGCACCCCCTAAACTGGCGACTCCCGGGCGGGTCGCGAGATCGCGGTATCCTTGAGCGTGACCGAAAAGACCACGCAGCAAGCACTCGTCCGCGCCGAATCCCTCATCCTCGAGATCCCCGATTATCCGACTGAGGGCATCGTGTTTCGCGACATTACTCCGCTCATCGCCGACGGTGCGGCCCTGCGTGCCACCGTAGACGCGATGATCGCACCGTTCGCGGGCACCTACGATGTGATCGCCGGGCTCGAAGCGCGCGGGTTTCTCTTCGCGAGTGCGGCCGCCTACGCGAGTGGTGCCGGTCTGATGCCTATTCGAAAGGCTGGCAAACTGCCAAGGCCGATCGTGAACGTCGAGTACTCGCTCGAGTATGGCAGCGCCGTTATTGAAGCTCACGGTGACTTTGCACCGGGCGCGCGCGTGCTCATTCTTGACGACGTGCTCGCAACGGGCGGCACGCTCGTGGCGGCGCACGACCTGATGGCGCAGCTGGGGTACGAGGTTGCTGGCACCGCTGTGCTGTTTGAGATTGACGGGTTGGGCGGTCGCGAAGCACTCGGCGGCCGCGAGCTGCACACCGTGTTCTCGAGCTAGGTTCTCGAGCTAGGTTCTCGAGCTGAGCCGCGAGGCGGCCCCGCCAAACGCCGGGGTCACGAGACAATAGACCTCATGACCGATGCGACACAGGCCTTCTTTGCGGCACGAGATCAGCTTTTGAGTCTCGCAGGCGACCCTCACGGGGCGCGGCGCGAGTTCGTCTGGCCCGCGGTGGGTGACAGCTTCAACTGGGCGCACGACGTGTTTGACGCGATCGCGCACGGCAACGACACGACCGCGCTGTGGATCTCTGAGCGCGACGGCCGCGAAACGAAGCTCACCTTCGACGAGATGCGTCGCCGCTCAGACCAGGTCGCCAACTGGATGACCCGCACCGGCCTGCGCCGCGGCGACGTCGCCATGCTCATGCTCGATAACCGCGTCGAGCTGTGGGAGATCATGCTCGCCGCGATGAAGCTCGGTGTCGTGATCCTGCCCACCTCGATCGTGCTGGGGGCGGCAGAGCTCACCGATCGCGTCGATCGCGGCCGCGTGAAGTGGGTGTTTGCGGGGCCAAACGACGCAGTGAAATTCGTGGGGACGAACGGCGAGCCCGGGGTGACGGGCAATTACCGCGGCATCGGCGTGGGCCTCGACGACGGCACACAAGATCAGCGCGCGCTGCTCTGGGACTGGGCCCGATACGAGGAGTCGCGCGCTGCGTCTGACGCGCAGGTCGTCAAGCGCACGGCGAGCGCCGACGCTGCGATCATCTACTTCACGTCGGGCACGACGAGTCTGCCCAAGATCGTCGAACACTCACACGTGAGCTACCCGCTCGGCCACCTCACCACGATGTCGTGGCTCGGTGTGCGCCCGGGCGACACGCACCTCGTCATCAGCGCCCCCGGCTGGGGTAAACACGCTTGGTCGAGCTTCTTTGGTCCGTGGCACGTGGGCGCCACGATCTTTGTCACAAACTCACCCCGGTTCGACCCGCAGCACCTCATTGCCGAGCTCGACCGCGCGGCCGTGAACACGTTCTGCGCGCCGCCTACCGTGTGGCGCATGCTCATTCAGCACGAGCTCACCGAGAAGCCCCGCGCACTACGCGAGGTCGTCTCAGCGGGCGAGCCGCTCAACCCCGAGGTGATCGCGCGCATCAAAGAGTGGTGGGGCCTCGAAATTCGCGATGGCTACGGCCAAACCGAAACCACCGCGCTCATCGGCAACATGCCCGGCGACCCGGTCGTCGCGGGCGCTATGGGCGTGCCGCTGCCCGGCGTCGAAATTGCGCTCATCGATCCGCTCACGGGCGAGGCGGTGACCGGTGCAGGCAGCGAGGGGGAAATCTGCCTGCCGCTCGGTGCGGGTGCTTCTGGCCTCGAGTCTCGCTCCGGATCAGGGGCCGCGCCCCGTCCCGTCAACCTCATGACCGAGTATCTCGGTAACCCCGAGGCGACAGCGCGCGCCACAGCGGGCGGATACTTCCACACGGGTGACGTGGCGGTACGTGGCGAGAACGGTGTCTTGACGTTTGTGGGCCGCACAGATGACATCTTCAAATCGAGCGACTTCAAGGTCTCGCCGTTCGAGGTCGAGAGCGCGCTCATCGAGCACCCCTTCGTCGCAGAAGCCGCCGTCGTCGGCGCCCCCGACGACACGAAGCTCAACATCACCAAAGCGTACGTCGCGCTCGCGGCCGGAGTGCCCGCAGACGCTGAGACTGCCCGGGCGGTGCTGGCGCACGCGCGCGTAGCGTTGCCCGCGTACATGCGGGTGCGCCGAGTAGAGTTCTACGACCTGCCCAAAACGGCGTCGGGCAAGATCCGGCGCGTCGAGCTGCGGCAGCGAGAAATTGCAGCGCACGCAGCGGGCGAGCGCATTGCGACAGAGTGGCGCGAAGACGATTTTCCGGGGCTGAAGGGGTAGTCAGCGCGTCACACTACGACATATGTCGTCATCTGAAGACACGCAGTTTGAAGCGGTCTTGCGCCCGCCGATAGCGTCGAAACATGACGAAGATTGAGACCACCACCGCCGGCAGTCTGCCCCGCACGCAGGCCCTCATCGATGCCAATGCGGCGCGCGAGTTCGAGGCCGACGGCTTCACCCTCAAGTCGACGCCCGAGTACGAAGCGCTCGTGGCCGAGGCCGTGCGCGACGTTGTCGAGCGCCAGCGCGAGGCCGGTATCACGCAGCCGGGCGATGGCGAGTTTGGCAAGGCAATGTCGAACGCGGTCGATTACGGCGCGTGGTGGGCGTACTCGTTCCAGCGCAACGCGGGACTTTCGCTCAACGGGCAGACGATCTTCACGCAGCAGCCCGTGCGCTCAGAGCCCGGCAATGTGCGCCTCACGTCGTTCCCAGATCGCCGCGACTGGACAGCGTTCGCCGAGGCGTACAACGACCCCGAGAGTGGCATCTCGACGGGCAAGAACGCAACCGCGTTCCCTGCCACCACCGGCCCCATTAGCTACACGGGCCAGGCGGCGATCGCGGCCGACACGAAGAATCTCGCCGCGGCGCTTGCGCCTGGCGAGACCGGGTTCTTGACGGCGATCGCACCGGGCTCTGCCGCACGCGTTGACAACGAGTTCTACCCGACCGGGCAGGCGCACATTGACGCCTGGGTCGAGTCGCTGCGTGAAGAGTACAAGGCCGTCACCGATGCGGGGCTGATTCTGCAGCTCGACGACCCCTCGCTCGCCGAGAACTGGGACCAGATCAATCCCGAGCCGTCGGTGGAGGATTACCTCGCGTTCACGCAGATTCGCATCGACGCGATCAACGAGGCGATCAAGGGGCTACCGAAGGAGCTCGTGCGCCTGCACCTGTGCTGGGGGTCGTGGCACGGCCCGCACACCACCGACATTGAACTGAAGCACATTCTGAAGACCGTGCTGGGTGCAAACGTCGGCCAGATTTCATTCGAGGCGGCCAACGCTCGCCACGAGCACGAGTGGGCGGTGTGGGAGGAGAACAAGAGCATTATCCCTGATGACCTGGTGCTCGTGCCCGGCGTGATCAGCCACTCCACCAACCTGGTCGAGCACCCCGAGCTCGTCGCCCAGCGCATCGAACGCTTCGCAAACGTGGTCGGCCCCGAGCGCGTGATCGCTGCGACTGACTGTGGTCTCGGCGGCCGCGTGCACCCGCAGATTGCGTGGGCAAAGCTCGAGTCGCTCGGCGAGGGCGCACGCCTGGCCGCCGCGCGCATCTAGCCTGAGCATGCGCGCGCTGGCCGCCGTGCCCGTGCCCGCGCTCACCCGCGGCCTGCCGCGCTACTTCAGCTAACAATCGACCTTCACGCACAAGTTTCGCTTGAAACGTGTGCGTGAGGGTCGATTTGTGCGTGAAGGTGGATTGGGCCACGGGCGGCCGTCGAGCACTGGGGGGCGCTCGTGAATCGGGCACCAGCGCCCGCCGTTCCCCCGCATCTGTTCTCAACACGTCTGACTAACGCGTAGCAAGCAGCGCGTAGCACCGCGCCACCCGCTCCCGCCACCACGCCTCGCGATCCGGAGCCGCGGCATACTGCGCAAGCAACCCTGTATCGGGGGCGGGGCGCCGCACCGCGATTGCCCCGGCCTCGGGCACGAGCGAGTCGCGGGTGACATCGCCCGCGAGCAGCGCGACCGTACCGAGGCCGCAGGCGCCCGCGAGCGCGCCTTCGGGCAGCGCCGCCGCGAGCTGCAGCCCCATCGCGACGCCCACCGACGTGTCGAGCGCGCTTGACACCACGACCGGCAGGCCCGCCTGCTCGACGATCGCGAGCGCGCGGCGCACGCCCCCCAGCGGCTGTGCCTTGACGATGAGCAAATCTGCTGCTCCGGATCGCGCCACCTCGAGCGGGTCACTCGCCTTGCGCACGCTCTCGTCTGCGGCGATGCGCACCACGCGGATGGTGTTTGTGGTGTTGGTGATGGTAGTGGCGCTTGGGGCGTTGGTGCTTGTGCCGGGGGTGTCTGGGGCGTGAGCGCTGTTTGTAGTTGGGGCGTGGGCGGCTGCACCGGGGGCGCTTGCGGTATGGAGCGCCGCGCGTACCTCGGCGAGCTCGGCGATGGTTGCACAGGGCTGCTCGGCATAGTCGAGGTCGAACTGAGCGAGGGCCGTGAGCGCGGTGATTGCCTCGGCGACGCTCCAGCCGCAGTTGGCGTCGACGCGCACCTTTGCGTGTGGACCCAAGGCTTCGCGCACCGCACGCACGCGGGCGATGTCGTCGGCGAGGGTTTGCCCGCGCTCGGCGACCTTCACCTTGGCGGTCGTGCAGCCCGGAAAGCGCGCGAGAATGCCGGGCACGTCGCTCGCGGCGACAGCGGGCACGGTCGCGTTCACCTCGACGCTGTCCCTGAGGGCCGGGGGCTGCTCGTTCCAGCCGAAGTCGAGGGTGGCCGCGAGCCAGTGTGCGGCCTCGGCATCACCGTACTCTGGGAAGGGCGAGAACTCGGTCGCACCCTGCGGGCCATCGATAATGACCGCCTCGCGCACACTGATGCCGCGAAACCTGGTGCGAGTGGGGATCGCGACGACTCGTGCACGTTCGAGCACGTCAGCGAGCGGCGGGAGCTGTTGGGCGTTGTCGAACATGCTTCGATCTTGCCACCACTGGCGGTCGAGGAGCAGCGAAGACCAGCCGGTAGTGATCACGAGCCGGTAGTCATGACCAACCGGTATCGAAATGACGAGTCGGCATCGAAAATACGCATTTATCATGCCTGCTCGTCATTTCGATGCCGATTGGTGAGTGGTCGAGGGGCGAGGAGCGGGGTGTGGTGAAGTGGCGGTGGAGCGCTGGTGGAGGGGGTGGTGAAGGGCGGTGGAACGCGGGTGGGGGTGTGGTGAAGGGTGGTGGAGCGCGGGGCGGTGGTGCGCGCTACGCTAGCGACATGAGCACCCGCGCAGAAACGATGGAGTTTCTCACCGATCAGCTGAGCGCACTCCCGGGTGTGCGCACACGCAAGATGTTTGGCGAGTACTGCCTGTATTACGACGAGAAGCCCGTCGCGTTTGTGTGCGACGATGAGCTCTTCGTGAAACCGACCGATGCTGGTCGCAACTACCTTGGCACCCCCGACGAAGCACCGGCGTACCCCGGTTCCAAGCTCTACTTTCGGGTGAGCGGCGACCGCTGGGAGGACCGCGATTGGCTCACCGAGCTCATCAGTCGCACGGCCGCAGCGCTGCCAGCGCCCAAGCCCAAGCCCAAACCGAAAGCCAGGCCGCAGCGCGCGCCCAAGCAGAAGAGGGACACACCATGAGCGAAAGCCGTGAAAGCCGCGAAAACTTTGGCAGCCCCGCAAACCCCGCCGCCCCCGCAAACCCCGCAAACCCCGCCGCCCACGCAAACCCCGCGAACCTCGATGACGTCGAAGCGGCCATTCACCACCTGCATGAGTCGCACGGTGAAAACGTGGGCCAGCGGCTCAACTGGTTGCGCGCCGGAGTGCTCGGCGCCAACGACGGCATCGTGTCGACCGCTGGTGTCGTGGTGGGCGTCGCCGCCGCCACTCCCAGCAACACGGTAGCGATCGCGACGGCCGGCCTCGCCGCCCTCGTTGCGGGCGCGTTCTCGATGGCGGGAGGAGAATACGTGTCGGTGAGTACCCAGCGCGACACCGAGCGGGCGATGATCGCCAAAGAGCAGCGCGAACTCAAAGAACAGCCGGCGGCTGAGCTCGCCGAACTCACCGGTCTCTACCGCAAGCGCGGCCTCTCGCCTGCCCTCGCCCGCCAGGTCGCTGAAGAGCTCACCGCGCACGACGCGCTCGCCGCACACGCCGAGGTCGAGCTCGGCATCGATCCCGAAGAGCTCACGAGCCCTTGGGCTGCGGCCATCTCGTCGTTCATCGCGTTCACTGCGGGCGCGCTGATCCCGCTCGTCATGATCCTGCTGCCGCTCGGGCAGTACCGCATCTTGCTCGCGGCGCTCGCCGTCGTGATCGGGCTGCTGCTCACCGGGTGGATCAGTGCCGCCCTCGGCGGGGCTCCGAGGTGGCGCGCGATCGCGCGCAACGTGCTCATGGGTTCGGCGACCATGGCCGCGACGTACGGCGTCGGCCTGCTCTTTGGGGTCGCTGTCGGGTAGGGACGCGCGATCCGGATCAACATGCGCCGTGCGCCAGATAGGCCGTGGTGCGGTGTGCCGCCGCGCCCAATAGGCTTGGGGCATGACCCAGCAGGTATCTGAGATCTTCGATCCGAGTGTGTGGGAGGTCGCCCCGGGCGCCGCGAACTACACCGACATCACGGCACACCTGAGCCTCGACGGGCGCATCGCCCGCGTCGCGTTTAACCGCCCCGAGGTGCGCAATGCGTTTCGCCCGCACACCGTCGACGAGCTGTTTGACGCGCTGGAGCGGGTGCGCGTGAACCCGCGGGTGGGCGTGGTGTTGCTCACCGGCAACGGACCGAGTGCGAAAGATGGCGGCTGGGCGTTCTGCTCGGGCGGTGACCAGCGCATTCGCGGGCGTGACGGGTACAAGTACTCCGACCAAGAGGCGGCGGTGGGGCCCGAGGGGCTCGCTCGCGCTGGACGGCTGCACATTCTCGAGGTGCAGCGCCTCATTCGGTTCATGCCGAAGGTAGTGATCGCGCTGGTACCCGGTTGGGCGGCGGGCGGTGGGCACTCGCTCAACGTGGTGTGCGACCTGACGATCGCGTCGCGCGAGCACGCCATGTTCAAACAGACTGACGCCGACGTCGGGTCGTTTGACGCCGGCTACGGCAGCGCCTACTTCGCCCGCCAGGTGGGGCAGAAGAACGCGCGCGAGATTTTCTTCCTCGCCGAAACGTATGACGCCGAGCGGGCCCGCGAGATGGGCGCCGTGAACAAAGTGGTGCCGCACGCCGAGCTCGAGACCGCCGGTATCGAGTGGGCGCGCACAATTCTCGGCAAGTCGCCGACCGCGATTCGCATGCTGAAGTATGCCATGAACGCTGTCGACGACGGGATCGTGGGGCAGCAGTTGTTCGCGGGCGAGACGACGCGCCTCGCGTACGGCACCGACGAGGCCGTCGAAGGCCGCGACTCGTTCCTCGAAAAGCGCGACCCCGACTGGAGCCCGTTTCCGTACTACTACTAACGGGTAGCGCCGTGTGGCGGTGGGTCGCGCCCTCGAACCCAATCGCCCGCCGCTAAGCTCTTCTCACGAGACCAATCAACAGGGGAAGGCTGCAATGGGGCACCACAAATTCTGGACGAGCGACGTTACCGAACTGCTGCGGGTAGGCGAGGGGTTCTCGCTGAACGACATTGATCCGGGGGCGACGCCCGGCACCGAAGCGACGAAGCACGAGGGCGCGGCCGAGCTTGAGCGCGCCGAGCAGCCGCTGCGCGAGCTGCAAGAAAAGCTCTTCGCGTGCAGTTGGGAAGGCTCGAAGAAGCGCGTGCTTGTCGTGCTGCAGGCGATGGACGCCGCGGGCAAGGGCGGCATCGTGAACCACCTGTTTGGGGCGCTCGAGCCGTACGGGCTGGCGCTGTCGCCGTTCAAAGCGCCGACGGCTGAAGAACGCGAGCACGACTTTCTGTGGCGGGTCGAAAAGCGTGTGCCCAAGCCGGGCGTGATCGGCCTGTTTGATCGCTCACACTACGAAGACGTGCTCATTCAGAAGGTGCACGAGTGGGCGCCCGCAGACGAGATCGAGCGCCGATACGCCGCGATCTGCGAGTTCGAGGCGCGGCTTGCGAACGACGGGGTCGAGATCGTCAAGATTATGCTGCACATCTCGCCCGACGAGCAGATCGAGCGGCTTCTGTCGCGCCTTGACGAACCGTACAAGCACTGGAAGTTTAGCCCCGACGACGTCACCGAGCGCACCCGCTGGCCCGAGTACATGGCCGCGTTTCAGACCGCGATCGAGCGCACCAATGCGCCACATGCCCCCTGGTACGTGGTGCCCGCCAATAACAAGTGGTACGCCCGGGTCGCGGTGCAGCGCATCGTGACGAGCAGGCTCGAGCAGATGGGGCTTGACTGGCCCGACGTGGACTACGACATTGGGGAGCAGCGGGCACGGCTCGAGGCCACCCGCGAACTGCGGTGGCCCTGAGCCGGCCCTGAGCCAGCCCTGAGCCGGCCCTGAGCCGGCCCGCCCAGGCGCGCTACCTCGCCCCGGCTTTCTTCGCCCTGCGCAGCTCGTGCAGGATCGGCTCTGTGTAACCCGACGGTTGCGCAGCGCCCTCGATGATGAGGCGGCGGGCCGCCTCGAATGCGACGCCGGGGGTGTGGCCGTCGGCGCCAAGCAGCGCCTCGTAGAGCGGGTCGGCCGCATTCTGCTCGTCGACGATGGCGGCGAGGCGCGTAAGCGCGGCGTCGACCTCAGCCTCAGTGATCACACCGTGCGCGAGCCAGTTGGCGAGCAGCTGCGACGAAATGCGCAGGGTGGCACGGTCTTCCATGAGGGCGATGTTGTCGATGTCGGGCACCTTTGAGCAGCCCACGCCCTGATCGATCCAGCGCACCACGTAGCCGAGAATCGACTGGGCGTTGTTGTCGAGTTCACGCGCCACAACCTCGGAGGTGAGGTCACCGGGGGCGGCGAGGGGCGGGTCGAGCAGCTCGACGAGCGTGGCCTCGTCTGCGGCGGCGTCAAACGCGGGCAGTGCGGCACGCGCCGCGAACGCGTCAACCTGGTGGTAGTGCAGCGTGTGCAGGGTCGCAGCCACGGGTGACGGCACCCACGCGGTTGAGGCGCCCGTCTGCACGTGCGCTCCCTTCTGCTCGAGCATGTCGTGCATCAGGTCGGGCATCGCCCACATTCCCTTGCCGATCTGAGCGTGCCCGGTCAGGCCGCACGACACACCGATCCCGACATTGCGTTGTTCGTAGGCGCCTAGCCAGCCGCGGTCGCGCAGGGCTGCTTTAGGAAGAAACGGGCCGGCCTGCATTGAGGTGTGGATCTCGTCGCCGGTGCGGTCGAGAAAACCGGTGTTGATAAAGACGACGCGGTCGCTGGCGGCGTCGATGCACGCCGCCAGGTTCGCTGAGGTGCGACGCTCTTCGTCCATGATGCCCACCTTCAGCGTGCGGGCGGGGAGCCCGAGTAGCTGTTCAACGCGGGCGAATAGGTCAACGGTAAAGGCGACCTCGTCGGGGCCGTGCATCTTGGGCTTCACGATGTACATCGAGGGGGTGCGCGAGTTTGCGAGTGCGCCGAGGCGTGAGGCGCCTCGCAGATCTGCGAGCGAGCCGAGTGCCGTCATGATCGCGTCGATCATGCCCTCGCCCGTCCACGCACCGGTGCGATCGAGCACGGCGTCACCCGTCATGAGGTGCCCCACGTTGCGAATAAACAGCACCGATCGGCCGGGCAGGGTCAAAGCCTCACCTGCGGGGTCCAAGAAGGCGCGGTCAGAGTTCATGCGACGTGTGATGGTGCGGTCGCCCTTGGTGAACTGCTCTTCGAGGGAGCCATTCATGAGGCCGCGCCAGTTGCGGTAGCCGAGTGACTTGTCTGCGGCGTCGACGGCGGCGACCGAGTCTTCGAGGTCAATAATTGTGGTGAGCGCTGCTTCAAGCACGATGTCTTGCACGTGGGCCTGATCGGTGCGACCGATCGCGCCTTCGGGGTCGATGACAATCTCGACGTGAAGCCCGTTATGAATAAGTAGCACTGACGAGGGGGCGTTGGGGTCGCCCCCGTAACCAGCGAACGCGGCTGTGTCCTCGAGCTGCGCGACCGCGCCGCCCGCGAGCGCCACCTGCAGGGTACCCGCCGCTACGGTGTAACCGACCGCATCGGCGTGGCTGGTGCGGCCTGATCCGGCACTGCCAGAGAGAGCGCCGCTTGAGGTGGCATCGCCCGAGACGGTGCTCAGCGGGGCGATCTGGTCGAGCAGATCGCGGCCTCGCGCAATAACCGCCGCACCGCGCCGCGCATTGAATCCCGCGCCGGGCGCGAGATCGCCCTCGCGCGAGATTGCGTCGGTGCCGTAGAGCGCGTCGTAAAGCGACCCCCACCGGGCGTTGACGGCGTTGAGCGCAAACCGGGCGTTCAAGATGGGCACGACCAGCTGCGGGCCGGCCTGCAGCGCGACCTCGGGGGCCACGTCTCGTGTGGTGACCTGCACCTCGCCGGGGGTGGGCGTGAGATACCCGATGCGGGTCAAGAATGCGCGGTACGCGGCGGGGTCGGGGCGGCCGGGGTGCTCGCGGTGGTAGCTGTCGATTTGGGCCTGTAGGTCTTCGCGCACCTGCAGCAGCTCGGCGCCGCGGGGGCCGAGGTCGTGCACAATATCGCTCACGCCGGCCCAAAACTGGGCGGCATCGAGATTGTGTGCGCTGAGGGCTTCTTCGGCGAACTCGGCGATGGGGGTCGCGACCGAGAGGTCGGCGCGATTGACGTAGGCGGTCATGCGGGGCTCCTATGCGCTGCATTTGAGGTGTGTTGAAGAGGTATGGCTTCAACGATAGAACGAAACCGGGTCAAATGAAGTAATCATTTCACATCGTGAAATTGATATGGTGGATGCTATGAATGAACAGCAGGGCGCGGGCCGGGGCGGAGTGCAGTCGGTCAGCAGAGCGTTCGCGCTACTCGAAGCGCTGTCTGAAGCAGGAGCGCCACTGCCGCTCGCCGACGCGGCAGCGCAGGCCGGGCTGCCCGTGCCCACCGCGCACCGGCTGCTGCGCACGCTGCACGACCTCGGATACGTGCGCCAGCTCGAGAACAGAGACTACTCGCTGGGCGCCGGCCTCATCGGGCTCGGCGAACGCGCCCGCCCGCCGCTCGCCGAGCGGGCCGCTTCGGTGCTCGCGAGGCTCGAAGACGTGTCGAGCGAGACCGCCAACCTCGCGATGCTCGACGGCGATCTCGTCAGCTACGTCGCGCAGGTCGCGTCGCGGCACCGCATGCGCATGTTCACCGAGGTGGGGCGGCGAGTGCTGCCACACGCGAGCGGTGTCGGCAAAGCGATGCTCTCGACCCTGCCCGAGGGGCGGGTGCGCGCGATCGTCGCGCGCACGGGGCTGCCCAGGTATACCGAGACGACCATCTGCGACGTCGACGCGCTGCTCACAGACCTCGCCGAAACGCGCCGCCGCGGGTTTGCGATCGACGACGGTGAACAGGAGCTCGGCGTACGCTGCATCGCAGTCGCGGTGCCGGGCCAGGGGGTGCCCGCGGCCGTGTCGATCTCGGGCCCCAGCGTGCGCATGACCGACGAAATTGTGGGCACCGCCGTACCCGAGCTCATCAAGGCGGCCGCTGCGTTCTAGAAGACCCCGAGGCCTCGCGGCACAGCGACCCCGCGGCCTCGCGGCACAGCGACCCCGCGGCACGCAGCGGGTACCCTGGGGGAGTGACTTCTCCAAGCTCGCTTCGCGTGATTCCCGTTTCTGACCGCGCCTGGCTGATGGCGGCGCTCGGCGATGCGCTCGCTGGCGGCGCACCGATTCTGCCGGTCGCTAGCGCCACCCACGAACCGGCGGCCCCGGCGGCTGCAGCGGCCCCGGCGGCTGCGTCTACGGCTGGTTCCGGATCCGGCACCGACGCGGCAACAAACTTCGCGGCCGAACTGCAGCGGGCCGAACTGCCCGAGGGCACTGCGGTCGTGATTCGCACTTCGGGATCGAGCGGCGTGCCGAAGGCCGTCGCCCTGTCAGCGGATGCGCTCCGCGCGAGCGCAGAGGCGACGCACGCGCGCCTGGGCGGGCCTGGACAGTGGCTCGTGACGCTGCCCGCGCAGCTCGTTTCGGGGCTGCAGATGCTCGTACGCAGCGCGGTCGCGGGCACGCAGCCAGTATTTTTTGACAGCAAGTTTGACCCCGCGGCGCTGCTCGAAGCGGCCGAAGCGATGACCGGCGCAAGGCGCTACGTGTCGCTCGTGCCCGTGCAGTTGGCGCGCCTGCTCGACCTCGCCGAGCGCGACGCGGCCGCAGCCGAGGCGCTGCGCCGATTCGACGCGGTGCTCGTAGGCGGGCAGGCCGTCACGCTCGAATTGCGCCGCCGTGCGCACGCGCTGGGCATCGCGCTCAAACGCAGCTACGGCATGAGCGAGACCGCCGGCGGATGCGTTTACGACGGCGTCGAGATCGGCGACACCCTCGTGCGCATTCGCGAAGGTGAGGTGCAGCTCGCGGGCCCCACGCTCGCGCTCGGCTACGTCGGTGACGCCGCGCTCACAAACGAACGGTTCATCACCGAGCCCGCGGGCGAACGCTGGTATCGAACGGGCGACGCGGGCGAGCTGCTCGGCGGCATGCTCACCGTCACCGGCCGGCTCGATCGCGTGATCATCTCGGGCGGCATCAACGTCTCGCTCGATGAGGTCGAGCGCGTGGCGCGCGCGCTGCCCGGCTGGGGCGACACGATCGCGCTGGGTGTTCCGGATCGCGACTGGGGTGAGCGCGTGCACCTCGTGCGCGCCTGCGAGCCGGGCGGTGCTGGTGTTGGTGTTGCCGTTGGTGTTGCTGTTGGTGTCGCCGTTGGTGTTGCTGGGGCTAGCTTCGCCGAGGTGGGCGAGGCGCTGCGCGCGGCGCTCAGCGTTGCCGCCGTGCCGGTGGGGGAGACCGTGGTTGACGTGATCCCTCGACTGGCGGGCGAGAAGCCCGACCTGGTGGCGCTGGCGGCGCTGGTGTCATCGGCGGTGCCGGTAGCACCGAACTCGGCAGAACTAGATAGCAACCACACGAAGGAGCAGGCGTGAGCCACGCGAAGAACCGAAGCAAGTCGGGTAACCCCGCGGTGCGGGCG
Organism: Leucobacter faecis; assembly: GCF_054456695.2. Taxonomy (NCBI): domain Bacteria; kingdom Bacillati; phylum Actinomycetota; class Actinomycetes; order Micrococcales; family Microbacteriaceae; genus Leucobacter; species Leucobacter faecis. Next base: position 214,544 of record NZ_JBTJER020000004.1, on the reverse strand, counting down.
GCGGCCGACAAGATGGTCGACGCCGGGCTGAGCCCCACGATCACGTGGCGCAACTGGGTGGGCGGGGCGCGGCTGCGCACGCTGCCACTCGCGGTCGCACCCGTCGCCGCCGGAGCGGGTATCGCCTCGATGCTACGCGGGTTCTCGTGGCCGCTCACACTGCTCGCTCTCGCCGTGGCCGTGTTCTTGCAGATCGGCGTGAACTACGCCAACGACTACTCAGACGGGGTGCGCGGCACCGACGAGTTTCGGGTGGGGCCCGCCAGACTCACCGGGTCGGGGCTCGTGAACCCCAAGAAGGTGCTCGTACTCGCGTTCGCGTTCTTTGGGCTGGCGGCTGCGTCAGGGCTTGTGGCCGTCATAATGAGTGGCCGCTGGTGGTTTCTCGCCCTCGGCGTGCTCGCGATCGTGGCGGCCTGGTTCTACACCGGCGGTAAGCGGCCCTATGGCTATGCAGGTTTGGGCGAAGTGATGGTGTTTATCTTCTTCGGCCTCGTTGCGACGGCGGGTACCGTCTACCTCCAAACCGACCTGCACGCGCAAGAGGTGTGGTTCGCGGGCACCGGGGTGGGGCTGCTTGCTGTTGCGGTGCTCGTGATCAACAATGTGCGCGATATCGCCACCGACACGCTTGCGGGCAAGCGCACGCTCGCGGTGCGCATGGGTGACCGGGCCTCACGCATCTTGTTTGTGGTGTGCGTGCTGCTGCCGTTCGCCGTCCCGGGCATCTACGTGGCGATCTACCCGGCGATGATGTTCGTGTGGCTTGTGCTGTTCATCGCGGTGCCGTGCGCCATCATCGCGCTGACCGCGAAAACGCCCAAGGAGCTCATTCTCGTGCTGCAGCTCACGAGCTTCGCGGCCCTCGCCTACGGCGTGCTGCTGGGCGTCGGCTTCAGCCTGGCGGGCGGTCTGACGGCCTAGGCTTGGCGCTGGCCGCTGGCCGCTGAGTGGCCGCGCTAACCCGCCACCACCCACGAAACGGCATCAGAATGACGAGTCGGCCCGATAAGTACGTATTTATCGGGCCGACTCGTCATTTCGATGCTTACTCGTCATGCCCCGAAGGGCTTGGCATAAGTGAACTGGCCCTGAGGTAACGGGCGTACGCCGAGGGGCAACACCATGAAGTGGTCACCCCAGGCTAAATCTGAAGGTGTGATCCCAGCAGGAATCGCTGGCACATACCCGTGGCGTGGGTAATACTGGGTGCTGCCAAGAAGCACAATCGCGCGTTCCCCGGCCTCGGTGGCCCTGTCTCGAATCTCGTTCAGTAACGCTGTCCCCACGCCACTGTGTTGAAACTTCGGGTCGACCGAAATTGGTCCAAGGCCCAACACCGGAATGCTGTTTTCCACCCAACCACGCGTAGCGATCACATGGCCGACAACGGTGCCGTCGATCTCGGCGACCACTGCATAGTCGCCAATAAAGCCTTCACAAAGGTAGAGCTGATCGAGTAACTGCACTTCTGCAGGGGGTGCGGTGCCCTGGGTGCCCGCGAAAGCTCGAGCTGTGATTTCTCGGACCGCCGCTCGGTCGTGCTCGCTCTGGGTGCGCAGCTCCAGCTGACTCAACGTAATACTCTCGGTAACGCAGGCGAGCGCAAAGCTTACGCTTCAGTGCGCTGCTCGGGGTCCCCGGCTGATTCAGCCGGCGCTACCACTGCTGATTCAGCCGGTGCTACCCCTGCTGACCCAGCCGGTGCCACCTCGGCTGCCGAAGCCTCCGATGGGGCCTCGCCGTCGAGCGCATCGTCTTCCTCAACGTCATCGGCGGTGCGGTCGCGGCTGCGCCAGTCGGCGATACTCTGCGCCGCCTGTGCGCGCGGGCGTGACAAAAAGATCACCGACAGTGAGACGCTAATGAGCGCGGCGATCACTGCCGCCACGCCGCCCGAGAGCGCAAGAGTGAACCCCAACTGCAGGCCCAGCCAGTAGACAATGCCAAAGGGCACCACGAAAAACAGCAGGCGCAACGATACGTACATGGTCCAGGCAGAACGGCTCGATTTCACCCGCCCAAGTTTAGCTGTGACGCCTGAACAACTCCGCAGCGCGGGGGCCGCTCGAGGGCACCCGGGCGGGTAGCATGGAGTCATGGTGCGATTCGGAATCATTGGGATCGTCATCGCCGTTGCGTTTACGCTTTATGCGCTCGTCGACGCGGCGATGACCGACCACAACCGTGCCCGTGGGGTAGCGAAGACCGTGTGGGTGGTGCTCATTGTGGTGCTGCCCGTGCTGGGCGGCATTCTGTGGTTTGTGATCGGCAAGGGTGACGAGTCGCATGCGGTGCGCCGGGCACCCGACGATGACCCGCGATTCACCGGCACCAAACTATCGAGCAGCGAACTCAACACACATATGGCCGATCTCGAGAAGCGTCTACGCGAGCTCGACGACGAGGTGTATCCCGGCGAAGCTGGCGAAAAGGGTGAGCCTGGCGGCCCCACAACATCTAGCGGCCCCGCAAAACCCAACGGCGATGAGCCCAAGGGCGACGGTTCGAAGGGCCCGCGCCCCGACGGCGACGCCAAGCTGTGAGCGCACCCGCCGCGGCCTCAATCTTTGCGGTTGAGCTGCTCGCTGAGTTGGTGCGTCGGGGCGTGCAAGACGTCGTCGTATGTCCCGGATCACGCTCGCAGGCCTTCGCTCTCGCCGCTGCCGCCGCCGAAAAGGCCGGCGCGATCAGGCTGCATGTGCGCATCGACGAGCGTTCGGCGGGCTTCTTCGCCCTGGGCGTTGCACGTGAAACGGGGCTGCCCGCGCCCGTCATTGTGACGAGCGGCACCTCGGTCGCAAACCTGCTGCCTGCCGCTCTCGAGGCCCACGAAGCTCGGGTGCCGATGCTGCTCATCACGGCAGATCGCCCCGCCCAGATGCGCGAGATCCGCACCAACCAAACGACGCACCAGGCTGACATTCTGCGCGAGGCATCGCGTTTCTCGCTCGACATCGAACCGCCCGAATTTGGCGCGGGCGGTGACCTCGCTCGCGACGCGGGCCGTGACCCTGGCCGGATCGCGGCCACCAGTCTCGCGCGTGCGCTGGGTACCGCGGGCGGCGCTCCCGCCGGGCCCGTGCAACTAAACGTGCAGGTGCGCGAGCCGCTTTCGGGCACTCGCGGATTCGACCAGATGATTGCGCAGGGCTTCACCGCTGCAGCGGCCGAAGGGGTAGCGGCCCGCGAGCGACTGGCAGCGCAAGCTCAGCGGTCCGGCGTGACCGTCACCGATCACGGCGACGGCTACACGACGACCTTCGGGTCGAGCGCAGACGAGACCTTCGAGTTCGCGGGCGACACGCTCGCGGTCGTCGTAGCAGGCGAGGGCGCGGGGCCCGAAGCCGAGGCGTTCGCGCACGCGGCGGGAGTGCCGCTGCTCGCCGAGGTGGTGAGCGGCGCGCGCTTCGGCCGCGAGGCGATCATGGGCTATCAGACCCTCATCGACACCCCCGAGGTGGGCGGACTGATCGAGCAGGCGATCGTGTTTGGGCACCCCACGCTCAACCGGCAGATTCCGGCGCTGCTGGGCCGCGACGACGTCGATGTGATCGTCGTCGACCCGCACGCTGACACCGCGCACTATGACCCGCACCGGTCGGCCCGCGTCGTGCGGGCGGCCCGCGTCGGCGAGGACCACGATCCGCGTGCGCTGCGCCGCTGGCTCGGCGCCTGGGTGCTCGCAGACCGTGAGCTGCAGCGGGAGCGCAGCACGGTGCACGAACCCGATCTCGAGGCCGCGCTCGCCAACGGATACAAAGAGCGCAGCGCCTACGCGCGCGCCGAAGTCGCCACGATGCGCGAGCCGATCACCCGCGACCTGCTCGCCGAGACCGTGTGGCGTTCGACCTGGCCGCACGACCGGCTGATGCTCGCGGCGTCGAGCCTGGTACGCGCGCTCGACAAGATCGCGCCGGCCCGCCGCATCGAAGTGCGCTCGAACCGCGGGGTCGCCGGCATCGACGGCACGATCGCGACCGCGCTTGGCGTCGCGGCCGCGAGCCAGGGCGACGCCGACACGGCGCGCGCCGCGGGCACGACCCGCGTGCTCACGGGCGACCTCGCGTTTCTGTACGACGCCGGATCCCTGCTGCGCAGCCCCGGCGAGGCACAGCCCCGCATTCAGGTGTTTGTGGGCAACGACGGCGGCGGATCCATTTTTGACGGTTTGGAGGTGGCGGGGAGCGCGCCCGAGGGTACGTTCGACCGTGTCATGTTCACCCCGCACGAGGCCCAGCTCGAGCAGCTTGCCGCGGGTTACGGCTGGGAGTACCAGCGCATCACGACCCGTGGCGAGCTCGAGCAGCTGCTCACCGTACCGGTGACGGGCCCCTGCATCGTCGAGGTGCCGCTCGCCCGGTAGCCCGGAAGCACTCCTGAGCGCCCCGCGAACAGCATCAATCTCGCGAATAGCACCTCGATGCGTGAAATATTGATGTTTTACGAATGATTGATGTGCGAACTGGGTTACCGGGCGAAAGCCTCGGTGACCGGTCGAAACTTTGAGACGGTTTCGCGCAGCTCGCCGGCCGGGTCGGACCCCGCTACGATGCCGCCGCCGGCGCTCGCGAGCACCCGGCGAGAGCCGGTCACGGCGTCTGGCCCACTCAGCTGAGCGCAGCGCAGTGCGATCGCCCACTCGCCGTCGCCCGCATGGTCGATCCAGCCCACGGCGCCCGAGTAGCGCCCCCGGTCGAACGGTTCGAGCTCGTCGATCGCATCGATTGCGTCGCGGGTGGGAGTTCCCGCGACCGCCGCCGTCGGGTGCAACGCATCGACGAGTGCGAGCGACGATCCGGCCTCGCCGAGGGTCGCGCCTAGGTCGGTCGCGAGGTGCCACACGTTGGGCAGCTCGAGCGCGAACGGTTCTTCGTTCGTGCGCAGGCCGGTGACGTGGGGTGCGAGCGCGGTCACCACGCTCTGCACCGCGAACGCGTGCTCGTGCTGTTCCTTCGAACTCGTGAGCAGTTCGTCCCGGGCGCGCGCATCGCGCGCCGCGTCTTCGGTGTGCCTGCCGCGGGTGCCCGCGAGCACGCGCGCCGACACGCTACCGCCGGTCGAGCGCACGAGCGTCTCGGGACTCGCCCCGATGAGCCCGTCGACCGCAAACGTCCAGCAGTCGAGGTAGCGCTCCGCGAGCCGGGCGATGGGCGCGCGTAGGTCGGCGCCCGCCGTGAGCTCACCACGCACCTGCCGTGCGATCACAATTTTCTCGAGCTCGCCGCGAGCAATGCGCGCGTCTGCCTCGGCGACGCCAGCCAGATAATCGCGCACGCTCGCGGCGGTCTGCGAATGGAGATCCGCGAACTGCACACCGGGCCACGGCCCCGGCGCAATCGCCGCGGGCAGCTCGGGAGCATGCGGGTCGGCGGCTGGCTGATCCGGATCGTGCGTCGTAGCGGCCGTGGGCGTGTCAGCGGTGTCGTGTACGGTCGTGACCCACCAGATATCGCGGTGCTGCGCGACGAGCGTGCGCGGCACGATCAGCGTGCTTTCGGTCTCACTGCCGTCAGCGAAACTGAACGCACCGAACGCGACGAGGCCCGACCCTGGCACGCCAACCGGGTCATCGATGGTGGCGTCTGCCACGACCCGCTGCCAAGCGGCGGCGGCGTCGCGAAACCGCGAGGGGCCGCGAAACGTGAGGCGCAGAGCCTCGCCCGCGCCGATCGCGCCGCGGTCGCCGCGCAACCACACGAGCGGGGCAGCGGGGTCAGTGAGGGGGAGCAGGTCGACGCCGCTTGTGAGCGGGCGCGTTACCGCGTGAAGCCGGGGTGTGCTGGGTGTTGACACCCCACTAATCTACCCGGGCGGGCTGAAAGCAGTCGGGTCGTGCGATGGTTTGGGGGCTTTGCGTCGCCTTGGCCAGCTCGCGTGCGGATTCACGGGATAGCATGGAGTACGTGACTCGCCCAGACACCTCCACAAAGCACGCCGACGAGGTTTCGGCCATGTTCGATGAGGTCTCCCCTCGATACGACCTCATCAATGACGTGCTAACGGTGGGTAACGACCGCCTGTGGCGCATCGCGACCACCAAGGCGGTGGGGCCGCGCAAGGGAATGCGGGTTCTCGACCTCGCCGCGGGCACCGGCACGTCGTCGGCTGCGCTCGCGGCTCACGGTGCGCACGTGGTGGCCGCCGACTTCTCGGAGGGCATGCTCGCTGAGGGGCGCAAGCGTCACGCGGGCAACGACCTCATCGAGTTCGTGTGGGCCGACGCGACGCAGCTGCCGTTCGAGGACAACAGTTTTGATGCGGCAACGATTTCGTACGGACTGCGCAACGTGAGTGACCCTCGCAAGGCGCTCGCTGAGATGCGGCGCGTGGTAAAGCCCGGTGGCCGCGTGGTCATCGCAGAGTTTTCGACGCCGCCCGCTGCTGCGGTGCGCGCACCGTATGCCTGGTACGGCAAGCACGTGCTGCCGCGCATCGCCGGCGTGATTAACCGCGAGGCCGCGGGCGCCTACCGCTACCTGAACGAGTCGATCGAGGCGTGGCCTGCGCAAGAGGAACTTGCCTCGTGGCTGCGCGAAGCCGGGCTCGAGCGCGTCGCGTACCGCAACCTGACCTTTGGCATCGTTGCCCTGCACCGCGGCTTCGTACCGCGCGAAGAGGCTGCTGCTGCCGCTGAGAAGTCTGCCACCCCAAAGCCCTCAACCTCCGGAGACGACAAGTGATCCGACCTAGCGCCGCCGATACCGCTACCCAGGCGCTGCCCATGCGGCTATTTCAGGGAGCGCAAGATCGTCGCCACGCAAAGGAGCTGCAGCAGCAGCTCGAGCTGATCGAGAGCGAACTGATGACGCATCTCGACTTTGCGTCGCCGGTTGCAGACGCGCCCGCGCGCTACCTCATGGAGGCGGGTGGCAAGCGTATTCGACCCATGCTTACGCTCTTGACGAGTGAGCTGGGCAGCGGGCCGAACGAGCTCGTGCGCCGCGCGGCTCAGGCCGTTGAGATGACGCACCTGGCGTCGCTCTACCACGACGACGTCATGGACGACGCGAAGCTTAGGCGCGGAGTGCCCGCCACTCAGACCGTGTGGTCGAACTCGGTGGCGATTCTCGCTGGTGACCTCTTGTTTGCGCGCGCTTCGACGCTCGTTTCGGGCATGGGCGAAGAGGCGATTTTGCTGCAGGCGCGCACGTTCGAGCGGCTGTGCCTGGGCCAGCTGCACGAGACTGTCGGGCCGCAGGCGGGCGAGGCACCGATTCCGCACTACATTCAGGTGCTCGCCGACAAGACCGGCGCTTTGATTGCGACGGCCGCCCGTATGGGCGTCATGTTCAGTGGCGCCCCACTCGAATATGCCGATGCGGTTATGGAGTACGGCGAGCGTATCGGTGTGGCATTTCAGCTCATCGACGACGTCATTGACCTGTCGCCCAAGAAAGAGCAGACCGGCAAGAAGGCCGGCACTGACCTGCGGGCCGGTGTTGCTACGCTGCCACTGCTCTTGCTGCGCGAGCGTGCGGCGGCGGGCAACGAGGCAGACGCTGCGCTGCTCGCGCGCATCGACGCCGGTGTGTCAGCGATCGCTGAGGGCGCGGATCCCGCTGTGCTCGACCCCGAGGTGACTGCGCTGCGTGAGCACGAGGTCACCCGCGAGACCGAAGAAACGGCTCGTCGCTGGGCGACCGATGCTGTGGCAGCGCTCGACGTGCTGCCGAAGTCGTCTGTGAAGCGTGCGCTGGAGCGCATGGCCGACTCGATTGTCAATCGCGAGGGCTAGGCACCGACCTAGATTGAACATTCCGAGTGCGGAATGGAAGGGAAGACTTTAGAACCATGGAGACCATGCGACTGGCGATTGTTGGCGCAGGCCCGGCGGGCATCTACGCCGCAGACCTGCTGCAGAAGGCGGAGCGCGATTTTGAGGTCGAGATTGACCTCTTCGAGCAACTACCTGCCCCCTACGGGCTGGTGCGCTACGGCGTCTCGCCCGACCACCCGCGCATCAAGGGCATCATCAACGCGCTGCGCGACGTGCTCGACAGTGGCAGTGTGCGGTATTTCGGTAACGTGCGCTACGGCCAAGACATCACGCTCGATGATCTGAAGAAGCACTACCACGCTGTGATCTTCTCGACCGGCGCGATCCGTGACGCGTCACTCAGCATTCCCGGCATCGAAGCTGACGGCTCGTACGGCGCCGCCGATTATGTGAGCTGGTTCGACGGGCACCCTGACGTGCCCCGCACCTGGCCGCTCGAAGCCCGCGAGGTCGGCGTTATTGGCAACGGTAACGTTGCGCTCGATGTATCGCGCATGCTGATCAAGCACGCCGACGACCTGCTGCCCACCGAGATTCCGCAGAACGTCTACGAGGGGCTCAAGCAGAACCCCATCGAAGAGCTGCACCTGTTTGGCAGGCGCGGCCCGAAGTATGTCAAGTTCACGCCGCTCGAGCTGCGCGAGCTGGGCGAGCTGCGCGATGTCGACATGGTGATCGACGAACGCGACTTTGATCGCGAAGACGCATACGCCGACGAGGTGCTGGCGAAGAACAAGCAGGTGCTTGTCATGACGCGCATCATGGACAAGTGGCGTGCGGAGCAGCGGGAGCGCGAGGCGTCAGGTGAGGTGGCCTCACGTAAGCTGCACCTCCACTTCTGGTCCAAGCCTGTAGAGGTGGTGACCGAGGAGGGTCGCGTTGTGGGCCTGAAGATTGAGCGCACCGCACCCGACGGTGAGGGCGGTGTCATCGACACCGGTGAGTTCGAAGTGATCCCGATGCAGTCGCTGTACCGCGCCGTCGGCTACTTCGGCTCACCCGTCGACGAGATTCCTTTCGACGAAGCGCGTGGCGTGATTCCCAACAAGCAGGGCCGGGTACACAACCTCGAAGGCAACCAGGTGCACGGTGTGTACGCGACCGGCTGGATCAAGCGCGGTCCCGTCGGCCTCATCGGCCACACGAAGTCTGATGCGATGGAAACGCTCGAGTGCCTCATGGCCGACCGCGACTGCTGGTGGAACCCCGAGAACCCGTCGGGCGACGCCGTGCGCGCGCTGCTGCACGACCGCGAGGTGCCCTACACCGATCTCGAGGGCTGGCACCGACTCGACGACCACGAGATCGGGCTGGGCGAGCCCGAGGGTCGTGCCCGCATTAAGGTCGTCTCGCGCGACGAGATGACCCGCATTTCGCGCGGCGAGTAGCGCATTAGCGTTTCAGGCTGACGAACATTTCTCGCCTGAGCGCATCGACGTGGCCGCGGGCAATATGCACCGCGGCCGCGGCGTCGTTAGCGCGAAATGCGGCGACGAGGGCGCGGTGTTCGCAGCGAGAGCTCTCCATTTGTACCAATGGGTAGGGGATGTAGTAACGCGTGAGAGCCACGTAGTGCTCAACGTACGTTGACACCTCGGGGAGCCCGCTGATTTCTGCACAGTATAGATGAAATTGTCGATCTGGCAGGTGGTGTTCGAGCCAGCTTTCGGCCGATTCCGATTCGTCGAGGAAGCCTTCAAGGATCGCGCACTGTGCGGGTGTAGCCACGAGTGCCGCCGCATGCACGATGGCGCTTTCCATCAAGCTGCGCTGGTCGATGAGACGATGCACCGCATGCTTGTCAGCACGAAATGCGACGACCGATGGGTCCTCAATGTGGGGCGGAGCGTCTGCGACGAATGTGCCGCCGCCGCGACCGCGCCGTCGAACGAGCACGCCGTCTGAAACGAGACTTTCGAGTGCCCGCCTTGCCGTGATCTCGCTAACTTCAAGCCCTGAAGCGATGAGCTGAATCCGTGGCAGTTGACTCCCAGGTGCCAGGAGCGCGTGTTCGACGGCCAGCAGAATGCGCGCGCGCACGGTGTCAACGGCAGAGAGCCTGGTGGGGGCAGCGGAGCCAGGTGACGAGGACAGCATGGGGTTGTGCGCCGACTTCTCAACCCAAGTTTGTGACGCCATAACTTGAGTATATCCAACGAATGCTCTAGATTGATCAAAATGAACAGTTATCAGGCGCCGTCGGCTGACCGGAAGATCGACGCAGGATCCCGGCTATTCATCGGGCTTGCCCAGCGGGCCCCGATTGCCTTCGAATCGCCGCTCGATCGTTTTCGAGCCGACGTTGCAGAGACGCTGAATGCACACCCCGAGATTGGGTTGCTCGTGTACCCCGAGATGCACCTGCACGGGACCGAACATCTCGCCGAAGAAGATCGACCTGCCGCCCTCGAAGCTGCCGCGGTTCGGCTCGATTCAGCGTTTGTGCACACGCTCGGTGCCATCGCGGCAGAACACGGAATCTGGCTGAGCCCGGGCAGTATTGGGGAGCGCGGACCAGGCGGCGAGTTCTACAACACGCAACTGCTGTTTGACCCGATGGGAGTGCTACGCGCGTCCTATCGCAAGATTTTTCCATGGCGTCCATTTGAGCCGCATCTGCCCGGCACCGAGTTTGTAGTCGAACAGATGGATGAGATCGGAACCGCTGGGCTCTCCATTTGCTACGACGCGTGGTTTCCCGAACACTCCAGACAACTGGCCTGGCTGGGGGCAGACATGGTGCTCAACATCGTGAAGACCACGAGCGAGGACCGAGAGCAAGAACTGGTACTGGCCCGCGCGAATGCAATCGTGAACCAGAACTATATGATCAGCGTTAACTGCGCCGGCCCCGTTGGGCGCGGGCGCAGCATCGCTGTCGGGCCGGAGGGGTGGGTGCTCGCCGAAGCTGGCATCGGGGAGCAAACTCTCGTCGTTCCGTTCGACCGCGCTGAAGTAGCCCGGATCCGATCTGAAGGAACGGCAGGGTCGAACCGACTGTGGAGCCAGTTTGCACCCAGTGACGCGCCGGTGCCTTTGCCCATGTATCAAGGGCGCATCGACCCGATGACTTGGGCCCCCCGTAGCGCGAACGAGCTTTAGCAGAACCGCGGCATGGCGCCGACGCCTGCCGCCAGACAAAAGTCCCAACACGACGCGAGTGCGTCAATTAGTGCTGCTGCGAAGTGGTGCAATGCCGGAATGACAGAGAAAAACAACGGAGTCCACATGTCACAAACCACATCGCCAGTCACGCTCACGCGCACGCTCAGGTTGCCGTCGCTCGTCATCTTTGGGCTGGCCTACCTCACCCCGCTTATCGTGTTGGGCATCTTTGGTGTCATTGCTTCGGAGACGGGCGGGGCGAGTTCGAGCGCGTACCTGATTGCCCTCGTTGCGATGCTCTTCACCGCGAACAGCTATGGGCGTATGGCGGCGGTATACCCTGAGTCGGGCTCGTCTTACACCTACGTGCGGCGCACTATTGACGGTCGGGTGGGGTTTCTCGTTGGCTGGGCGACGATGCTCGACTACCTATTTTTGCCGATGGTGATCTGGCTGATCGGCGGCTCCTACCTGCAAGCCCAGTTCCCAGGGGTGCCAATGCCGGTGTGGATCTTGTCGTTTATCCTGTTGACCTCTGCGTTGAACGTCATCGGTATCAAGGTCGCTGACCGTGTCAACCTGGTGCTCATGGCTTTTCAAGTTCTCGTAATCGTGTTCTTCGTCGTTCTCGCCTTCGCAGATGTTGCTCGCGCTGATGGCGCAGCCGGGCTTGTGAGCGCAGCGCCGTTCATGGGAACGAATATCGGTCTCACCGAAATTACCGCGGGCGCCGCGATCGCGGCCTACTCCTTTCTCGGCTTCGACGCGGTCACCACGCTCACTGAAGAGACCATCGAACCAGCGAAGACGGTTCCCAAAGCGATCATGTTGATTGCGCTTATTGGCGGCGGCATTTTTGTTCTCGTGTCGTATGCGGTGCAGCTTGTGCACCCCGGTGGCGTGTTCGAAAACGCCGATGCAGCCGCGTCTGAGATCGCCGTGCGCATTGGCGGGTCATTCTTTGGCGCCGTGTTCCTTGCCGCGCTCGTTGTCGCCCAATTCACCTCAGGTATCGCAGCCCAAGCCGCGGGCAGCCGACTGCTGTATGCCATGGGTCGCGACGGGGTGCTTCCCAAGCGCTTCTTTGGTGCGCTTAACAACCGCTTTCACACGCCGGTCTTCAGCATTCTTGCGATCGCGGTGGTGGGGTTGATCGCCATTTTCATGGATGTTGCGACGTCGACGTCGTTCATTAACTTCGGTGCGTTTATTTCGTTCATCATGGTGAACGTGTCGGTGATCGTGTTCTGGGCGAAGAAGCGGCGCCGCGGCGAGCACCCTAACGTGTTGCTCTACCTAGTATTTCCCGCCATCGGCGTCGTGGTGATCGCGTTTTTGCTTACCCAGCTCGATAGCCATGCGATTACACTCGGCCTGATCTGGCTCGGGGTGGGCGTGGGGATCCTGGCTATCGTGACCCGTGGATTCAAACGGCAGCCGCCGGAGCTCGCCGTCGACGAAGTCGAATAACTAGCAGCGAGGACGTTACAGCAGCTCGGCGACCGCTTCGAGCACCTCGCTCGTGCCGCCCTCGATGCGCAGCGTGATGGACTCCCGTGCATCAACTTGTGTTGGCCCACGGTTGATCACAATGATAGGAATTTCGTGCCGCTCGGCACGGTGCACGAGCCGTAGACCGGTGTTCACCGCGAGCGAGGTGCCCGCGAGAATCAGTGCGTCAGCGTGTTCGACGAGGCTCGCGGCTGCGCGAAACACGGGCAGCGGAACCATCTCACCGAAGTACACCACGTCGGGCCGCAGGAGCCCACCGCAGGCCGGGCAGTCAGGCACAACAACACCGCCTGGGGCGCTCACCGCCGCGTCACCGTCGGGCGCGATCTCGGCCCCCGCGTGTGCGAGCGCGTAACCGGGGTTCAGCTCATCAAAGCGGGCAAGCACGGCCGTGCGGGCGTACGTGCGGTTGCACCTCGTGCAACGGGTCACGTCCCCCCGCCCGTGCAGTTCTACGAGCGTGCGGGATCCGGCGACGCGATGCAGGCCGTCGACATTCTGGGTCGCGACGCCCGAGACCTGCCCGCCCATTTCGAGCCGGGCCAGCGCGAGATGGCCCGCATTGGGAGAGAGCGAGGCCATGCGGTCTGCTCCGACCCGGGCGCCAGCCCAGAACCTGCGTCGATACGCCGCGTCAGACATGAACTCGCCGATGCGCATGGGGGAGCGGGGAGGGGATCCGGCGCCTCGGTAATCGGGGATCCCTGAGTCGGTCGAGACTCCCGCGCCGGTGAGCACCGCGGCCTGACGGCTCGAAAGAATGTGGGCGAGGCGATCGAGCTCTGACGCTGTGACTGACATGCGATCCTCTCAGGCAGGGTCGGGCGAGGTAGAGCGAGGCGGGGCGGTAGAATTACACGCATGACCACCGCGCGCGAACAGCTTATCGACCTCATTACGAGCGAGGCCGTGTTTCACGGCGACTTTACGCTCACCAGTGGCAAGAAGGCCACGTATTACATTGACCTGCGCAAGCTGTCGCTCGATCACCGTGCGGCTCCACTGATCGGCCAGGTCATGCTCGACCTCATCGACGACATTGACGGTGTCGTTGCCGTGGGCGGCCTCACCATGGGCGCGGACCCGATCGCCTCGGCGATCATGCACCAGGGCGTCGCGGCAGGCAAGGTGTACGACTCGTTCGTCGTGCGCAAGGAGCCCAAGGATCACGGCCGCGGCCGCCAGGTTGAGGGCCCCGACCTTAACGGCAAGCGCGTCGTCGTCGTTGAAGACACCTCGACGACCGGCGGATCCCCGCTCGCCGCGATCGAGGCGCTGAAGAAGGTTGGCGCTGAGATCGCCGCCGTCGCTGTAGTCGTCGATCGCCAGGCCCCCGCGAAGGCCCGCATCGAAGAAGCTGGCTACGAGTACCGCTTCGCGATTGGCCTCGAAGACCTGGGCCTCGCTCCGCAGTAAGTATCCGTTTGACACGTCAGCCCGCGCCATATGGCGCGGGCTGACGTGTTCTCGGGACGACACCCGTCGTCGCTGGGCCGGCGCAAATGATGATACGTTGGTCTGACCAATGGCGTGTTGTGCGGTGTTGTGGTGTGGAGAACAGGGGTAGGCAAAGGTGGACTGGGCGGCGATGGGGCGTGTTGAGACGCTGTCGGTGCCCGACCGTCTCTCGATTGACTTTGAACGACTCATCCTCGACGGCACACTGAAACCCGGCGACAAGATACCCCCAGAGCGCGAACTGGCCGAGCACCTCAAGGTTTCGCGCGCTTCGATCCGGGACGCCTTGCGAGAGCTCGAGAACCGTGGCTTCATCGACCGTAAACCAGGGCGGGGCACGATTGTGCTGCAGCAGGGCGACCGTGCGCAGATCGACAATGACATGCTCGACGCGATTGCAACGCTGCGCCCCGAACTACACGACATTATGGAACTGCGCGCCATAGTTGAGCCGCCCATTGCCCGCATCACCGCGGGGCGGGCGACTTCGAGAGATCTCGCGCAACTACGTGAACTCGTCGAAGCGATGGAGGGCGATATCACGAACGAGCGCTACGCCGAGCTCGACCGCGCATTTCACCAGGCCATCGCCCAGTACGCGCACAACCCGCTGCTCGCCTTCATCAACGAACAGATCGCGCAGCAGATCGAGCCGAGCCGAGCAGGGCGCTACCAAACCAAGGCACGACGCAGCGCCTCAAGTGCCGCGCACCGCCGCATCTACGAGGCGATCGCGGCGGGCGACGGCGCGCTCGCCGAGCAGGAAGCGCGCGACCACGTGCACTCCATCAGCCATGAAATCGCACGGGCCGCAAAGTAGCCCCGGTGACCAGCCGACAGCAACCCAACGGAGGGCCAGCAGCACCATGAGCACCAGCACGATCGACACCACCCACGCCCACCCCCGCGGGGCGATTTCGACCTCGCACCACCTGGCCACCGAGGCGGGAGCGGCCGCGCTCGAGGCGGGTGGCACCGCGATCGACGCGGCCCTGGCGGCCGCAGCGACCCTCTGCGTCGTGTACCCCAACAATGTCGCGCTCGGCGGCGACTTGGTCGCCCTGGTCAAAGACCCGACGGGCAAGATCCACTTCTTGAACGCCACCGGCCCCGCCGCCGCGGCCGAGACGCTTGAAGCTCTGCGCGACAAACACGGCAAGCAGCTGCCACTGCGCGACATCGACACGGTGAACCTGCCCGGCGGCATTTGCGGCTGGAACTCGCTGCACGAGCTCGGCGCGAAACTGCCCTGGGCCGACCACTTCAAAGCGGCCAGACGACACGCGCGTGACGGTTTCGCCAACTCGAAGACCGTTGCACAGGCGCTCATCGACGAGAGGGCGCACCTCGAACAAGACCCCGGTGCCCGCGAGATCTTCTACCCCGAAGGCCGCGCGATCGCCGAGGGCGAGACGCTCACGCAACCCGCCCTCGCCGCATCGCTCGACGCGCTCGCTGCGGGCGGCTCGCACGAGTTCTACGAGGGCGAGCTGGCTGGGCGCTGGATCGCAGGGCTGCAAGACCTCGGTTCAAAACTCACGCTCGATGATGCCAAGGACTACAGCGCTGCGTGGGAGCCTGCAATCGAGGGCGACTACGCCGACCTGCGCGTGATCACGGGCCCGCCCAACACGTCGGGGTTCATGCTGCTGCGCGCGCTCCAAGAAATCACGGCGGGCATCGAAGACCCGCTCGGAGCCGGGGCTGGCGAGCTGGCGCAGGCTTTCGCGCGCGCCAACGCGGTGCGCGCGAGCCACCTGGGTGACCCGAAGTTCGGGTGCAAGGCGGGCGATGAGCTCATCACCATGGTGGCGACCGAGCACCCGCTTCCGGGGCGGCCGAAGGCAACCGGCGACACGGTGGGCCTCAGCGCGATCAGCGACGACGGCTGGGCAATCTCGCTCATCAACTCGGTGTACCACGGCTTTGGCGCGGCCATTCTCGAACCCGAAACTGGCATTCTGTTTCAAAACCGTGGCACCTCGTTCTCGCTCGACCCCGCCGCCCCTAACGCCTTCGCGCCCGGCAAGCGCCCGAGCCACACGCTCATGCCGGTGCTCGTCATGAACGGTGAAAGCCTGGAGTGGGTGCCCGCCACCATGGGCGGCTCGGGCCAGCCGCAGATTCACGCGCAGCTGCTACTGCACGCGCTCGCAGGTGCCACCCCGCGCGAGGCGACCCACGCCCCACGCTGGATGGTGCGCGAACCAGACGCGCACGGGGTCGTCACGATTCTGGTCGAAGAAGACGTACCCGCCGTCACCCGCGCGGCGCTTGCGCGATCCGGATTTGAAATAAAGATCGTGCCGCCGCGCACCGAAGACCTCGGTCACTCGAACTTGATTCGCGTGACGGCCGCAGGCTACGAGGCCGCAAGCGACCCGCGCAGCGACGGCTCAGCGATCGTCGTGCCCGCGCATGCCTAAGTCAGCGCAGCACAAGGTCCCTCGTCATTCTGCGCGCAGTCGCAGAATCCAACGTGGATCCTGCGACTCGCTACGCTCGCGCAGGATGACGAATTGACTCGCTACGCTCGCGCAGGATGACGAATTAACTCACCGGCGCGATCCAGAAGACTTCATCACAACAACAGAAACTAGGTAGTTCACCGTTATGGCCCCAGAAATTCGCCCTAAAGCACACTTCTTGATTCTCGTCGGCATCGCCGGCGGCCTGCTGTCGGGGCTCTTCGGCATCGGCGGCGGCACGATCATCGTGCCGGCGCTCGCGATCTGGCTGTCGATGCCGCAGAAGCTGTCGGCTGGCACCTCGGTGCTCGCGATTTTGCCGACGGCAGCGGTAGGCGCGACGACCTACGCGTTGCAGGGGCACGTCGACTGGGTCGCGGCGATCTGCCTCGCGCTCGGCATGATCATCGGCGCGCAGGTGGGCGCCTACCTGCTGCACAAACTGTCGGTCGATTTCGTGCAGTGGGCGTTCATGATCTTCCTCGCGGCGATCATTGTGACCCTGTGGTTCGTGGTGCCCAGCCGCGACGCAAGCATCGACATGGACTTCTTGACCGTCTCCATGCTCGTGATCACCGGCTTCATCACCGGCATTCTCTCGGGCATTCTGGGGGTGGGCGGCGGCGTCGTCGTCGTGCCGGTGCTGATGTTCTTCTTCGGCGCGAACGATCTGATCGCGAAGGGCACGTCGCTGCTCATGATGATCCCCGGATCGATTTCTGCGACGCTCGGCAACCTGCGACGCCAGAACGTCGACTTTAGGGCTGCCGCTTTCGTGGGCCTCGCCGCGTGCCTCTTTGTGCCGCTCGGTTCGCTGTTCGCGGGCTGGATCGACCCGTTCTGGGGCAACGTGGCGTTCTCGCTCTACCTCGTGTTTATTCTCACCCAGATGATGGTGCGCTGGTTCAAGAAGCGGGCGAAGTAGCGGGCGGTGCCGTCGTCGCGGGTGCGCTAGCGCGCCTGCGGCGCACCAGCGCCACGATCCACTCGGTGACGAGCCACACCCAGCTCGCGAGCCAGACCGTCGCGGCAATGAACAGTAGTACAGTCGACAGCTGTTCCCCCTGCGGGGTCGAAGACATGCCGAGTGCAAAAGTCACCGCCGACCCGTAGTCACCGCCGTCGCCCCCGTCGACGAGCGAGCACGCCGACAGCACGAACGCGATCGAGGTGATCCACGCCGCAACGCGCCCGCGCGCTGCGCCGCTCGTGCCCGCGCCCAACACACCGCGCTGCCGCAGCATGCCCGTGCCTGCGATCACGCACTGCAGCGCATAGCCGAGCGCGAGTGGCAGCAGGGCGAAGAGGAACACGATCAACATCCAGCCAGGGAAGGCGAAGACCTTGATCGCGATGCCGAGCACCGGGGCGATGATGAGGGCGAGACCGGCCGCCCGGGCACGGTTATGCTGTGGGTCAGCCGTGCGCAGAGATGTATTCATGGACTGAGTGTGGCACACCGGCCCGCGGCGGCGGTAGCGCCGGGCCCAATGATCCGGATCAAAAATATGCGCGAGAAATTCCGTTAATGAGCAGTCGTTAAACGGAACTTCTCGCGCATATTTTGCGGCGGCGGCCCAGGGGCGCGGCAGCCGCAGGGCCAGAGCGCTATAGCAGGTCGGCGACCGAGTTCAGCACCTCGTCGGGGCGAAACGGAAACCGCTCGATCTCGGCGCGGTCGGCGATGCCGGTCATCACGAGCACGGTGTGCAGACCCGCCTCCATGCCCGCGACGATGTCGGTGTCCATGCGGTCGCCGATCATGCCCGTGTTGTGCGAGTGCGCACCGATCTTGTTGAGCGCCGAGCGAAACATCATGGGGTTGGGTTTGCCGACCACGTAGGGCACACGCCCCGTCGCCTTCGTAATGAGCGCGTTGATGGCGCCCGTCGCGGGCAGCACGCCCTCGGTGCTGGGGCCGGTCGCGTCGGGGTTCGTCGAAATGAACCGGGCGCCGCCAATGATCAGCCGAATCGCCTTCGTGATCGCCTCAAACGAGTAGCTGCGTGTCTCGCCCACGACCACAAAGTCGGGGTTTGCTTCGGTCATGATGTAGCCGGCGTCGTGCAGCGCGGTGTGCAGGCCCGCCTCGCCCACCACGTACGCCGAACCGTCGGGCTTCTGCTGCTTCAAGAACGCGGCCGTCGCGAGCGCGCTCGTCCAGATCCGGTCCTCGGGCACATCGATGCCGCTCGCGGCGAGGCGCGCGCTCAGATCACGCGCCGTGAAGATTGAGTTGTTCGTGAGTACCAGGTAGGGCGTCTCGGTGTCGCGCCAGTGCCCCAACAGCTCAGCCGCACCAGGAATCGCCTGGTTCTCGTGCACGAGCACGCCGTCCATGTCGGTCAACCAGCATTCAATGTCGTCGCGGCGGGGGTGCTGCTCTGCATGCGTCATGTCTTTAGCGTAGTCCCGGTGCATGAATCGTGGGTTACTGGCAGACTGGAAACATGCATGAGCGAGCGGGCCGGCCGGCTACAGGCGAAGATCTGATCGATGTCGAAGCCCTAATTGCGGCGTATTTTGCTGAGGTGCCAGACCCCGAGATCGCGGCGCAGCGCGTCGCGTTTGGCACTTCGGGGCACCGGGGATCGTCACTCAAGCGCTCCTTCAACGAGGCGCACATCGTGGCGATCTGCGCGGCGATCGCCGAGTATCGTGCGGCGCAGGGCATCGAGGGGCCGCTGTTCATTGGCTCCGACACCCACCCGCTTTCGGTGCCCGCTGAGCTGACTGCGCGCGAGGTGCTCTCGGGGGCTGGCGTCCACGTGCTGGCTAGATCCGGATCAGGAGACGAACTGTTTGTGCCGACCCCCGCGCTCAGCCACGCGATTCTCACCCACAACCGGGGCCGCGCCGCCGACGACCCGCAGCGCGCCGACGGCATCATCGTGACTCCGAGCCACAACCCACCGAGTGACGGGGGCATTAAATACAACCCGCCGCACGGCGGGCCCGCCGACTCAGACGCGACCGATTGGATCGCGCAGCGCGCCAACGAGCTGCTCGAGCACGGTGTCGCGTGGGTGCCGCGCGACGGGCGTGACGAGGTCGACGGTGCGCCGATTGGGCGCTACGACTTTCTCGGCGAGTACGTTGAGTCGCTCGGTGAGGTCATCGACGTTGACGCGATTCGCCGGGCGGGCGTGCGCATGGCGGCGCACCCGCTGGGCGGGGCGAGCGTCGCTTACTGGGCGGCCATTCGTGACCGGTTTGATCTCGACCTGACCGTGCTCGGGCCCGGTGTCGACCCGCAGTGGGGGTTCATGCACCTCGACTGGGATGGCAAGATCCGTATGGATCCGTCGTCTGCGAACGTGATGAGCACGGTGGAGGGGTACCGCGACGATTATCCGATCGTGACGGGCAATGATGCCGACGCCGACCGGCACGGCATCATGACCCGCGACGGCGGGCTCATGAACCCGAACCACTACCTCGCTGTCGCGATCGACTACCTGCTCGAGCACCGCCCGGACTGGCCGGTCACCGCGGGCATTGGTAAGACGCTCGTGTCGTCGGCTCTGATCGACCGGGTGGTCGCCGCGCACGGTCGCACTCTGCTCGAGGTGCCCGTCGGGTTTAAATGGTTCGTGCCGGGGCTGTCTGACGGCAGCGTCGTGTTTGGCGGCGAAGAAAGTGCAGGGGCGTCGTTTCAACGCTTCGACGGCAGCGCCTGGAGCACCGACAAAGACGGCATCTTGCTGGCGCTGCTCGCCGCCGAGATTCTCGCGGTCACCGGGCAGACGCCGTCTGAACGGTACCGGGAGCTTGCTGACCGTTTTGGTGAGCCCGCTTATGCGCGCATTGACGCGGCCGCGACGCCCGAGCAGAAGGCTGCCTTGGCCCAGTTGTCGCCAGAAGACGTCACCGCTACAGAACTCGCGGGTGACCCGATCACGGCGATCTTGACCACGGCTCCCGGCAACGGGGCCAAGATTGGCGGGCTGAAGGTGCAGACCGAGCATGCCTGGTTTGCGGCCAGGCCCTCGGGCACCGAAGACGTGATGAAGATCTATGCGGAGTCTTTCAAGGGGGAGTCGCACCTGGCGCTCGTGCAGCGAGAAGCGCAGGCCCTCGTCGAGCGGGTGCTCGGGGCATAGGGCCTACTTTCGTCATCCTGCGCGAGCGTAGCGTCTGCTTTCGTCATCCTGCGCGAGCGTAGCGCCTACTTTCGTCATCCTGCGCGAGCGTAGCGAGTCGCAGGATCCACCCGCGGTACCCTGTGAACATGACGCACGCACCCGCCCCGGCCCGCCGCTACTCCTACCTGGGGCCCGCCGGCACGTTTACCGAGGCGGCGTTGAAGCAGGTCACCGAGGCCGAAGGTCAGGAGTGGTGCCCCGTCGATAACCTCGGCGAGGCGCTGCAGCACGTCGTCACGGGCGCGAGCCACGCCGCGATGATCGCGATCGAGAACTCGATCGACGGCGGGGTAACGGCGGCGCAGGACGCGCTCGCCACCACCCCCGGCCTGCGCATTATTGGCGAATACCTGGTGTCGGTGAACTTTGTGCTCGTCGCACGCCCCGGTACGCGGCTCGAAGACATTCGGGTCGTCTCGGGCCACCCCGTCGCTTACGCGCAGTGCAGGGCGTGGCTCGACGAAGCCGCCCCGCAGCACAAACACCTCGTCGCAACCTCAAACGTGCAGGCCGCCGCCGATCTGTTTGACGCCGCCAAAGGCGTCGATGCGGCCATCGCGCCGCCCGGCATCGACGCACACTTCGACGTTGACGTGCTGGGCGAGAAGCTCGCAGAGAACCCCGACGCGATGACACGGTTCGTGCTGGTGAGCGGAGCGGGCCCCGTGGCCGAGCCCACCGGCGCCGACAAGACGTCGCTCATCGTCGAGCTGCCCGAAGACCGCGCGGGCGCGCTGCTCGAGCTGCTCGAACAGTTCTCGACCCGCGGCGTGAACCTCACGCTCATCGCGTCGCGTCCCATCGGTGACCGCATGGGCCGCTACCGCTTCGTGCTCGACGCCGAGGGACACGTGAAAGACGAACGCGTCGCTGACGCCCTGCTCGGTGTCAAACGCTTCAGTCCCAAGGTCGTATTTCTGGGGTCGTACCCGCGCGCAGACCGGGTGAGCGCGAGCGTGCGCGACTCACACGATGACGAAACCTTTCGTGAGGCGCGCGACTGGTTGCGCACCATGATTGGTGGGTAGCCGCTACCCGTGTGCGACCCACTCGGGCAGCACCCGCACGATCAGGGCGCCCGGGTCGACTGACCCGTTCACGGCGGTGGCGAGACCGAAGTCGTCGCCGTCGAGCTGCACAGGCTCGGGCTCCGCGACCGATAGCGCAAACCGTTTCGCCTGCAGGTAGGTGACACTCTTCGTGTCGTTCACAAGGTCGATGATCTTGCGGCCCGCCTTCGTTTTACGAAGCACACCGTTCTCCCACCCCAGCTTGTTCCAGATCCGGAGCCAAGAGAAGGGACCGAGTGGCCGAAGGGCCACGACATCGAGCTTGCCGTCGTCGAATTTGGCGTCGGGAATGAGTAGCACGCCGCCGGGCATCAGCCCGCAGTTGCCGATCATGACGGTGTAGACAGCGAGCTGCGAAGCCGGTGCGCCGTCGACCGAGTAGTGAATGTCGAGCGGGCGCTCCTTGAGCATCGTGCGTACGCCAGCGTCGACGTAGGCGAGCCAGCCGACCCGCTTTTTGAGCGACGCCTGCGTGGTCGAGATCGTGCGGGCGTCGAGCCCCATGCCGGCGAGCACGAGAAACACGTGCTCGTCTTCGACGTCGCCCTCACGCAATATCTTCGCGACTCCCAGGTCGATCGCGCGGCCCCGACCGAAGAACGCGGCCCGCGCACAGTCTTCGAAGCGGCCGAGCGGCACCCCCAGGTTGCGCGCGAGGAGATTGCCCGTGCCCTGCGGCACGAGCGCGAGCGGGGTGCCAGAACCCCGCAGCGCTTCGGCCACCGCCCGAATCGTGCCGTCGCCGCCGCTCGCCAGTACGACGCTCGCGCCGTCTGTGAGCGCGCGCCGCGTCGCTCCCCGGCCCGCGTCGTGCTCGTCGGTCTCGTACCACCTGGTGGGCGCCCACCCCGCGAGTTGCTCTTGCGCCGTAACCGCGGCCTTGAGCGCTGCAAGGTTCGTCTTGAGCGGGTGGTAAACGACGGCCGCGCTGGGCTGGTGATGCGCGGGTGAAGCATGCATGTGTGTAAGCGTACCGGCCGAGGCATTCCACGGTCTCCCCAAGGCACAGCCGCCCCAAGGTAAGCTAGTGGCTGTGATCGATCCAGTACTGCTCCGCAACGATCCTGAGACCATCAAGCGCTCACAGCGCGCCCGAGGAAATGACGAGGCGGTGGTCGACGAGGCGCTCGCCGCCGACGCCTCGCGTCGCCAGGCCCTCAGCGAGTTCGAGTCGCTGCGCGCCGAACAGAAAGAGTTCGGCGGCAGGGTGAAGCAGGCGCCCAAGGACGAGAAGCAGGCGCTCATTCAGCAGGCCCAGCAGATCGCCGCCGGCGTGAAGGCGGCCGAAGCCCGCGCGAAGGCTGCCGAGGCCGAGTTTGATGAGATCGCACTGCGCATCGAAAACGTCGTTATCGACGGCGTACCCGCGGGCGGCGAAGAGAACTTCGTGACCCTGCGCACTGTGGGCGAGCAGCCCACGTTCGACTTCGAGCCGCGCGACCACCTCGAGCTCGGCGAGATGCTCGGCGCGATCGACATGGAGCGCGGCGCAAAGGTGAGCGGTGCGCGCTTCTACTTCTTGCGCGGCATTGGTGCACGCCTCGAGCTCGCGCTCATGAACATGGCGCTCGACCGCGCCCTCGCGCACGGCTTCACACCGCTCATCACACCCACACTCGTGAAGCCCCAGGTGATGCAGGGCACCGGGTTTCTCGGCGAGCACGCGAGCGAGGTGTACCACCTGCCCGAGCAGGACCTGTACCTCACCGGCACGAGCGAGGTTGCGCTCGCCGGCTACCACTCAGACGAGATCATCGACCTCGCGCGTGGCCCGCTGCGCTACGCCGGCTGGTCGACCTGCTACCGCAGCGAGGCCGGGTCGCACGGCAAGGACACCCGCGGTATCTTGCGCGTGCACCAGTTCAACAAGCTCGAGATGTTCGTTTACACGACGCCCGAAGAGGCCGAAGCTGAACACGACCGTCTCGTTGCCTGGCAGGAAGAAATGCTCACTGCGCTGGGTCTGCACTACCGCGTGATCGACGTTGCAGCGGGCGACCTCGGGTCGAGTGCCGCACGCAAGTTTGACATCGAGGCTTGGGTGCCCACGCAAGACGCATACCGCGAGCTCACCTCGACGAGCAACTGCACGACCTACCAGTCGCGCCGCCTCTCGACCCGCTACCGCGGTGAGAGCGGCAAGACCGCGCCCGTCGCAACGCTCAACGGCACGCTCGCGACCACGCGCTGGCTCGTCGCCATTCTCGAAACGCACCAGCAGGCCGACGGCAGCGTGACCGTGCCCGAGGCGCTGCGCCCCTTCCTCGGTGGGCTCGAAGTGCTCACCCCCGAGTCGGGCCTGTAGTGCTCGCCCCGGTCACCGCCCAGGCGCGGCACCTCATCGCCCTCGACCTCGACGGCACTGTGCTCGAGCACGGTGAACACGGGGCTGGCGAGATTCCCGAGTCTGGGCACATTGACCCAGAGCTCGCGCGCGCAATTCGTGCGCTGCACGAGGCGGGCCACGAGGTGATTGTGGCCACCGGGCGCTCGGTCGATGCGACGCTGCCCATCATTGAGCAGCTCCGGATCCGCCCAGAGTGGGTCATCGCGGCCAATGGCGCAGTGACACTCAAGCGTGACGCGTTGGCGACGCGCGCGTACCGGCACGAATACGTTGAAGCGTTTGATCCGACGAGTGCGCTGAAGAAGATTCGCACGCAGCTCGCGACCGCGCGGTATGCGGTGGAGCTGGCGTCGGGTGGCTTCTTGTACACCGACGATATTCCCGCGGGCACGCTGCCGCAGCAGAAACGACGCGTAGCGTTCGAAGAGCTGCTCGGGGTGCAGGCGAGCCGCGTGATCGTGTTCTCGCCCGATGAGCGGCTCGAACGGTTCATGAGCGTCGTCGAGTCGTTGGGGCTCACCCACGTGTCGTACTCGGTGGGCACCTCGTCGTGGCTCGACATTGCGCCCGACGGCGTGACGAAGGCGAGTGCGCTCGAGGTGCTCGCTGCGCGCCTCGACATTCCCCGCTCGCGGGTGTTTGCTGCTGGTGACGGCCGCAACGACATCGACATGCTGCGCTGGGCGGCCCGCCACGGCGACTCGGTCGCGATGGGGCAGGCGGCGCCCGAGGTGCAGGTCGCCGCGGGCCGCGTCACCGGCACGATCTCTGAGGTGGGCCTCTTGACCGCGCTGTGCGATCGATTCCCCGAGCTGGGCGCGCTGTAGCGCTCGAAACCACGCCAACTTTTGCGCACACCGTGTGCCAGTTTCGTATGCGGCCGCGGTTTTGCTAAGCTCGTGCGCGGAGGGTTGTCCGAGCGGCCGAAGGAACTAGTCTTGAAAACTAGCAGGTGAAAGCCTCAGGGGTTCAAATCCCCTACCCTCCGCCAGAGTGAAAGGGCCCCCGACCAGGTATTTAGTTACCGAGGTCGGGGGCTTTTTCGTGTGTTCTCGCTGTGAAGCTGGGTGTCACCCTGGGTTCTGATCGTGTTCTGAACTGGGCTAGGTGGTATAGGAGCCGTAACTGTCGAACGCACTGAGTTTAGGTCATCTGAGTTGAGTCGGAATTCGAGTGAGGTCTTCGCCGCTGCAGATCGCGGCCCTGTCACTGTCACCCGCCGAGATGCCGAGTCCCTGGTGCTTATGTCTGGAGGGGAAGCTGACGCGCGCAAGCAACTGTTTGAGTTCGCCGCGCAGCTAATTGCGATCACCACTGACGATCGGGGGACCCTCTCCGAACGCATGGCCGACCATTTCCCTTGGATGTTTGCACTTTCTGGAGCTGACCGGAAGCAGTGCGCAAAGGATCTTGTGGACGCTGCGAGGGCGTCTTTTGCTACGGAGCAGCCGCGCCTTGTGGTCGCAGAGCTGAACTCGTGGCGAGAAACCGCGGAGGCTCTTGCTGCTGGGCTGCGCAATGATCCTGTTGAGTGGCTTGATGGTGGCGACTCGGTGGCTCGTCCGTAGATATGGCGAAGGAGCAACAGGTCAATAGGCCGATCAAGAAACGGCGTCGCTCATGAGCGCTGACAACATAAGCTTTCACGGGGAATAGTGCGAGGATTTGGTTCTATGTCGAGGGGCAAACAGTTTATTTGGAGCGGGTGAGCCCCAGCCATCCGAAGGAGACAGACTAGCGATACCATTCAGCTTCTCGGAGTCGTTGAAGTTGTGCCGTTGATTGTGTCTCTAACGATTCTTTTCGTGTGTGTGAGGCGAAAAGCGGGCAGGGGCTGCTCTGCTGCGCGGCCGGCAGGTCGATTTGTCTCTATGTCGAAATACTTTTTGACAAGACGGCTAAGCTGGCAGTAGAACTCGTGCCCGTTTTTCGATTTGGAGAAATAATCGTCGTGACTGAATCTGTAATCCTCTACACACACACTGATGAGGCTCCCGCACTCGCGACCGCATCGTTCCTTCCAATCGTCGAGTCGTTCACCCGTGTGGGTAACGTCGCAATTGAAACGCGCGACATCTCGCTGGCTGCGCGTATCCTCGCAGAGTTTCCAGAGAACCTCACAGAGGAGCAGCAGACCGGCAACGCGCTTGCCGAGCTGGGAGCGCTTGTCACCGAGCCCGAAGCGAACATTATTAAGCTTCCCAACATCTCGGCCTCGATTCCGCAGCTGAAAGCCGCGATCGCAGAGCTGCAAGCAAAGGGTTACGACGTTCCGAACTACCCCGATGAGCCGAGCAGCGTCGAAGATCACTACATTCTCTCGCGTTACGGCAAGATCAAGGGCTCTGCCGTAAACCCCGTGCTGCGTGAGGGAAACAGCGACCGCCGCGCTCCCAAATCGGTCAAGAACTATGCGCACAAGCACCCCCACCTGAACAAGCCGTTCAGCGAGGGTTCAAAGACGCGTGTCGCCACCATGGGGCACGACGACTTCTTCTCGAACGAGAAGTCGATGGTCTTCGCCGACGAAGACGTTCTCAAGATCCGGTTCGTCGCGGCCGACGGTACCGAGACCGTCTTGAAGGATGAGCTGACCGTGCTGCGGGGTGAGGTCCTCGACGCGACCTTCATGTCGGCTAAGGCGCTCTCGGCATTCCTTGCCGAGACTATTGCGCAGGCACAGGCCGAGAACGTGCTCTACTCACTGCACCTGAAGGCCACCATGATGAAGGTCAGTGACCCGATCCTCTTCGGGTACGCCGTGACCGCATACTTCGCCGACATCTTCGAGAAGCACGGTGCTGCGCTCGCGCAGGCTGGTCTCACGCCGCGCAATGGCCTCGGCTCGATCCTGGCCGGCCTCGATAGCGTGCCCGGCGGCGAAGCGATCAAGAGCGAAATTACCGAACGCATTGCCAGCGGCCCACGCCTGTCGTACGTCAACAGCGACAGGGGCATCACCAACTTGCACGTGCCCAGCGACGTGATCGTTGACGCGTCGATGCCCGCGCTCGTACGCAACGGCGGCAAGCTCTGGGACGCCTCTGGCGCTGAAGATGACACCATCGCCGTGATTCCTGACTCCTCATACGCCGGGGTTTACCAGGCCACCATCGAGGACGTTATTGCCAACGGTCCGCTCGATCCGGCCACGATTGGCAGTGTGTCGAACGTGGGCCTGATGGCCCAGGCCGCCGAGGAATACGGCAGCCACGATAAGACCTTCGAGATCGCTAGCGCAGGCCGCGTCGAGGTTGTCGGCAGCGAGGGCGAGGTGTTGCTCTCGCACGAGGTCGAGGCCGGCGATATCTGGCGTGCAACCCAGACGAAGGATCTGCCGATTCGCGACTGGGTAAAGCTCGCTGTCACGCGTGCCCGCGCAACCGGTGCTCCCGCCGTGTTCTGGCTCAACGAGGACCGTGCGCACGACGCGAACCTGATCGCAAAGGTCAACACGTACCTCGCGGATCACGACACCGAGGGTCTCACGATCAAGATCCTCAAGCCGACCGATGCGACGTTCTACTCGCTCGAGCGCATGCGCCGCGGGGAAGACACCATTTCGGTCACGGGTAACGTGTTGCGCGACTACCTGACCGACCTGTTTCCGATTCTTGAGGTGGGCACGAGCGCCAAGATGCTCTCGATCGTTCCGTTGCTCGCTGGCGGTGGCCTCTTCGAGACTGGTGCGGGTGGGTCTGCCCCCAAGCATGTGCAGCAGCTTGAAGAAGAGGACTACCTGCGCTGGGATTCGCTCGGCGAGTTCTTCGCGCTCGCTGCCTCGCTCGAGCACTATGGCGAGTTCACGGGCAACGCGAAGGCGGGCGTTCTCGCAGTGACGCTTGACCGCGCTACCGGCACCTTCCTAGAAGAGAACCGGTCGCCCGGCCGCAAGATCGGCACGATCGATAACCGTGGCAGCCACTACTACCTCGCTCAGTACTGGGCGCAGGAGCTGGCGGCGCAGACGGACGACGCAGAGCTTCAGGCGGCATTTGCGCCGATCGCTGAGCAGCTGACCTCGAAGGAAGCGCAGATCGTTGAAGAGCTCATCGCCGTACAGGGCAAGCCGGTCGAGACCGGCGGCTACTACATGCCCGATGCGGCGCTCGTCACGAAGGCGATGCGCCCGTCGGCCACGCTGAACGAGATCATCGACTCGATCGCGTAACCCCGTACGCTTCGTAGGACTCTGGGCCCCGGTGGCGCCGCTCACATGCGGCGCCACCGGGGTCTTCTTTTTGACCGAGTGGCTCGCGTGCGCGCCCGGATTTAATTAGTATTTTTATTCACTTTAGTTGTTTTAGGTAGTTTTATCTCTTCTTGATAAAGCTAGGTAACATATGTAATCTGAGGTGATGGATAGCGTCAACAACCCTTATACACCAAACGCGGGGGCTAGGCCAGATGTGATCGTTGGTCGCGAAGAGCAAACGCGAGCATTTGAGGTGTTGCTGCAGCGTCTTGAAAAGGGTCGGACCAGTCAGTCCCTCATAATTACCGGTTTGCGTGGCGTTGGCAAGACGGTGCTGCTTAATGAGCTTGCTGAGATTGCTGCTGGTCGGTCGTGGGAGGTGGTTGAGATTGAGGCGAGTAAATACGACGAGGCTTCCTTCCGAAGAACACTTGCGTCAAAACTAAAAGCCGCGCTTTTGCGACTGTCCCCGCGTTCAAAATGGACTGACCGATTTGAACGTGCCGCTGGTGCGCTCACCTCGTTCTCGCTCTCATTGGACAGCGTAGGTGCATAGACACTCGGATGGGACATTACTCCAGCCGAAGGCGTAGCGGATCACGGCGACTTGGCGATGGATCTCACGGATTTGTTCGTGGGGCTGGGAGAAGCAGCAAAGGAATCTTCGCGCGGAATTGTTCTATCGGTCGACGAAGTTCAATTTCTGCGCCGTGCGCAGCTGGAAGCGCTAATACAGGCGATCCACAAGGCAGTGCAGCGCCGTTTGCCGATTACTTTCGTTGGGGCGGGGCTCCCTCTGATAGCTGAATTGGCGGGTGATGCGAAATCATACGCCGAGAGGCTCTTCAAGTTCCCGGCGATTGGATCGTTGGGGAGTGGAGAGGCCGAGGAGGCTATTAGTGGGCCTGCGGCACTTGAAGGCGTAGCTTGGGAGGCGCTTGCGTTGAAATATGCAGTAGCGACCACGAAGGGATACCCCTACTTCATTCAAGAGCTGGGGTTTCAGTCATGGGAGCTTGCGGAAGGGCAATCGATCACCCTTGATGCGGTTCAAAGCGCAGTCGAAGCGTACGAAGCTAAGCTCGATAGCTCGTTCTTTCGTGTGCGTCTCGACCGTGCAACGCCCTTGCAGACTGCCTACATGCGAGCAATGGCGCAGCTAGGGCCTGAACCGCAAAAGGCCGCCGATGTGGCGAGGGTAATGGGGCGAGATTCCTCGCAATTGGGGCCCACTCGCGCAGAGCTTATTGATATGGGTTTGCTGTACACGCCTGAACATGGGTACGCCGCGTTTACAGTCCCGGATTTTGATAAGTACATGCTTCGTGCGGTGCCGCAGTTAATCGTGCCGCCTCCGCGGCGAAAGCGGGAGTAGGCGAGGGGTTTGAGATGTGCGTGGCGCCATCATTTTCACAAGCGGCCCAACGGTGATACTCTAAGAGAGGTAGAACTTTATTATAGAGTTTCATTCACTGCTTAGGGAGACAGAACGTGTCAACTCCACAGCTTCAGGGGGCCACCATTTCGTTGCAGGCGACCCCGGTAGACGGTGGCGCTGCTGCCTCCGCTGCAGGCGCCCGCGTCGTGCCGGTCGAGCGGGTTACCGAGACCACGCTGCCCACCGTGCACGGCTCGTTTCGCGCCGTCGCCTACCGTGATGAACTCGCTGGAGTCGATCATATGGCGCTCGTGGCTACTCCGCCTTCGGGTGGGGCTGAGCCCGAGGGCGGTGTGCTCGTGCGCGTGCACTCCGAGTGCATCACGGGCGAGGCGTTTGGGTCCGTGAAATGTGAGTGCGGCCCGCAGCTTGACGCGGCGCTTGCGCTCATTCAAGAGCGCGGCGGTGTGGTGATTTACCTGCGCGGGCAGGAGGGGCGGGGGATCGGGCTCGCCAATAAGATGCGCGCCTACCGCCTGCAGGAGGACGGCGTCGATACCCTCGATGCAAACCTCACCCTCGGGTTTCCAGCAGACGCCCGTGACTATCACGCCGCGGCAGAAATGCTCACCGACCTGGGGATTGATCGCGTGCGGCTGCTCACCAACAACCCCGAGAAGATCGCCCAGCTTGGCCAGTACGGGGTGCGGGTGGAGAGCCGCGAGCCGCTTCTCGTGGGCGTGCGCCCCGAGAACGTGGGCTATCTCGAAGCCAAGCGTGACCGCATGGGGCACGAGCTGCCCGCGGCCGTCGCGGGTTAATCGCGCTGGCGATCCGGATCAAAAAGCCAGCAGGGCGCCTAGAGCGTGTAGGGATGGGGGGACATTTGCCCCTCGCCCTCCCATTCTTCGTCCTCGGGGGCGATCTTGTCGCGGGCGTCGGCGTACGCAAACACGATCGACGCGCCGAGCAGCGTGAAGGCGATGATGCCGGCCGGATTGCACAGTGCGATCGACATTTCGCCCGAGAAGTCTGACCCGGCGGCGTAGCTCAAGATGGACTCTAGGCTGCCGTCGACATAGTCGGGCACGAGGAACCCGAAGCCGATCGCGCACACCCACGAACCCACGAGGGTGACGATGGTCGCGCGTCCCGTACGCTTGCCGCGGGCGCGCGTCACCGACATGCGGCGCATGAGCCAGAAGCTGGTGGCGGCGTAGCACAGCCCAATCGAGGGCAGATACCACCATGTGAGGCTGCCGCCCGTGCCAAACAGCCAGCGGCCCGCCGACATCCACAGCGCCAAGATGACGCCCGCGACCATGACTACACGACCCATTGCAATCGCTCCCTTGTTCCCTTCCATGTTAGCCGCGACGGCCTGGGGGATTGGCGGGCGCGAAGGTGCGAGACACGCCCGCGATGCACGGCCAACTTTTGCGCTGGCCGAAATGCCTGTTACGCTAATCAAGTTGTCGCCGCAAGGTGGCTTCGCCCTGATAGCTCAGTGGTAGAGCACTTCCATGGTAAGGAAGGGGTCGCCAGTTCAATCCTGGCTCGGGGCTCTGACTCTTTTGATCTTTGATCAAGTTTGGCTGAGTAGCTCAGCTGGTTAGAGCGCACGACTCATAATCGTGAGGTCGCGGGATCGAGTCCCGCCTCAGCTACGGAGTCGCGTAAAACCCCCGGTTTCCCGGGGGTTTTTGCGTACCAGGTGTGGCCTTTGCTTCGCGCTGCGCGATACGATGCGGTCATGGCTCAGCTTTCTATTCGGTCTCGCGCGCGCCTGCGCGCACTCATCTCGATCTTTGCTGGCCTCGCTGCAGGCTTCGGTGTCTCGATCACCGAAGACCTCGCGACCAGCATCGTCGCTGGGTGGGGTGTCTTTGCGCTCGTGAACGTCGTGTGGGGGCTCATGCGGCTCTGGCCGATGGATGCGAAGCGAACGCAAGAGCACGCTGTCGCCGAAGACCCGGGCCGCAACCTCAGCGACACGGTGTCAGTGGTGGGTAGCATCGTGAGCCTCGCGGCGGTAGCGCTCGTGATCGCAGACTCACAGGCCTCGCACAACCCCAAACACGAGTACATGCTCGCGGCGATCGCCGTGCTCAGCGTGTCCACCTCGTGGGCGCTCATCCAGTTCAACTACATGCTGCGCTACGCCCGGGTCTACTACGCTCCAGCAGCGGGTGACACCAAACCGAGGTGCGCACCCGGCGATACCGGCGTCACCGGCGGCATCGTGTTTAACCAGCAAGAGCCGCCCGAATACACCGACTTCATCTACTTCGCTATTGGCCTCGGCATGACCTACCAGGTGGCCGACACCAACGTGACGAGCAATCAGGTGCGCCGCATTGTCATCGGCCACACCGTGCTGGCCTTCCTCTTCGCCACCGTGATTCTCGCGACGATCGTCAACCTCGTGACGAGCATCGGCTCATAGCTCGATTCGTGGTTTGGTGGGTGATGGCCGGAAGGCGCGACACCGCGCGACTCCGCGCTAGATCGCAGGCGCCGCCAATCGCACCGATTCCAGCTGCTCGGCACGCGTCGGCGCGGCGTGCACCGTGATCAGCTCGTCGGCTCCCGCGTAGCGCGCGAAGGCTTCAAGCTCCGCACGCACACGATCCGGACCACCGATCGCGGTATGCCGCAGCATGCCGCGAATCTCGAGGCCAGCGGGCGTCTCCATGAGCGCGGTGGCCTCAGCCACAGTGAGCTCCTCGTCGCGGCCGCGCGACAAGAACCTGCGCACCCTGTCGACCTCGGTGCGGGCAAACAATGCCTCGGCCTCGGCGTCGGTGGCGGCGGCGACCACGTTCACGCCGGCGCTCACATAGGGCTCGGGGTGGGCCTCGCTGGGGCGGTAGCTGGCGCGGTAGTGCGCGACGGCAGAGGTGAGATGCTGCGGCGCAAAGTGCGACGCGAACGAGTAGGGCAGCCCGAGCTGCGCCGCGAGTGACGCACCAAACATGCTCGAGCCCAAGATCACGAGCGGCACCTTCGTGCCGCGGCCCGGGTACGCGTTCACGGCGGTGCGCGGCAGTTCATCAGACAGGTAGGTCTGCAGCTCGATCACGTCCTGCGGAAACGCGTCGGCCGCGGCCAGCGACCGGCGCAGCGCCCGAAACGTCGCGCCGTCGGTGCCGGGAGCGCGCCCGAGCCCCAGGTCGATGCGGCCCGGGTGCAGCTCGGCAAGCGTGCCAAATTGCTCGGCGATCACGAGCGGGGAGTGGTTGGGCAGCATCACACCGCCGGCGCCCAATCGAATCGAGGCGGTCTGCGACGCAA
Organism: Leucobacter faecis; assembly: GCF_054456695.2. Lineage (NCBI taxonomy): Bacteria > Bacillati > Actinomycetota > Actinomycetes > Micrococcales > Microbacteriaceae > Leucobacter > Leucobacter faecis. The sequence continues at coordinate 181,792 of NZ_JBTJER020000004.1, read as the reverse complement.
TGTGCGCGATGAGCACGGCGGTCGCGCTCGACGCGATCGAGGGCATGTTGTGGTGCTCGGCGTACCAGATGCGCGAGTAGCCGCTCGCCTCGGCGAGCTGCGCGACCGCCACCGAGTGCGCAAACGCGTCGGCGATGCTGCCGCCAGCCTCAACGGTTGCCAGGTCCAAAATCGATAGCGGGGTCGAAGACGGGGCAGCGAGTGGGGTCGAGTGCGGGGTCGAGGACGGGGTCGAGTGCGCAGAGGAAGCCATGCCCAGTGCAACGCGCGCGCTGCGCGAGTATTCCGCGCCATACTTAACCCATGAACCGCGCACCAGGCACCCCCATTGTTCCGCTGGCACGCGAGCGCAAGGACGCGCTGCTGCGCCTCGAGTCCTGGACGTTCCCGTCGCCCACCCCGCCCAGCGAGCTGCTGCCGCTCGCCTCGCCCCCGACGCCCTGGGGGCGCATGTGGGCGATCGAGGCGAGCGCGCTGTCGCCCGCTGCTCCCTCGCCCACTGCTCCGGATCGCCGCGCCACACCGGCGGCAGAGTTGGCGGCCATGTACGGCACGTTTGGTCTTAAGTCCTACCCCGTGCCGGGCGCGCAGGTGGCCTGCGGGTGGCTCACCGGCGTGAGCGTGCACCCCGCACACCGCAGGCGGGGGCTGCTGCGGCAGATGATCGGCCACCACTTCGCCGACTGCCTCGAACGGGGTGAAGCGATTTCGGTGCTCAACGCGGCCGAAGCAGCGATCTACGGCCGTTTCGGCTACGGTATGGCCGCCCCGCAGGTCTCGCTCACGATTGCGCGCGGTGCGGCGCTGCGCGACGTGCCTGGCAGCGGTGAGGCGGGCAGCGGCGGGGTCGGCAGCGAGGAGCTCGCACTCGAACTGCACGAGTGGAACGCGGCTGAGCACGGCGACGAAGTGGCGCGCTTGCACGCGGGATACGCGCTCGAACCGCGCGGTATCGGTCGACCCGGATGGGTCACGTGGGAGACACCAGAGCTGCGCGCCGCACAAGACGAGGACGCACCGGCGCTGAGGGCGGGTGCCGAGGCGCAGCGGCTCGCCATCGTGCGCGACAGCGCCGGCAACGCGCGCGCCTACGCCCGGTTTCGGCGTGACATGTCGTGGCAGCGCAACGTCGCCGATGGCACGGTGCGCGTGCGCGACGCGGTTGCGCTAGACGCCGCGGCCGCCCACCGGCTGTGGCGTGCGCTGCTCGACTTCGACCTCACCGCGCGCGTCGAGGTGGGGCCGCTGCCGCAAGACGACCCGATCATGTCGCTGCTCGTTGACGCGCGGGCTGCGGCCCCCGTCACCGACGACCTGCAGTGGCTGCGCATTCTCGACCTACCCCAAGCGTTGAGTGAGCGCCGTTACGCCACCGCCGTCGACGTGGTGCTCGAAGTGACCGACGAGCTGCTGCCGCACAACGCGGGCACGTGGCGGGTGCAGGCCGCGCCGGGGGAGGAGACACGGGTGACCCGCAGCGATGCAGCCGCCGACCTCGCACTCGACATTCGCGAGCTGGGTGCCGTGCACCTGGGCACGGTCACCCTCGCGCAGCTCGCACACGCGGGCCTCGTGCGCGAGCTGCGCGAGGGTGCGCTACTCGCAGCGGCGACCGCCTGGAGCTGGCCGGTGTCTGCTGGCGCAAACTGGGTCTTCTAGCACCGCACCCCTCCGCGGCGAACGAAAATATGCGCGACTACTTCCGCTTTTGGGACGGTCTTAAGCGGAAGTAGTCGCGCATATTTTTCGTAAACGAGGGTTGGGGGCTAGGCAGTTAATCGAATCCGGGTCAAAAGACCCGAGCAGTACTGCAGCCGGGCGGCTACTCGGCCGCGAGCGCGTCGACGATCGACAGCAGCACGTGGCCGCTCGCGACGGTCTGGCCGACGGGCGCGTCGAGGCCAGCAATAACGCCCGAGCGGTGCGCGTAGATCGACTGCTCCATCTTCATCGCCTCGAGCACGAGCACGAGGTCACCCTCGACGACCTGCTGGCCGTCTTCGACGGTGACCTTCACCACGGTCGCCTGCATAGGCGAAGTGATGGCGTCGCCGGCGGCGGCGTGCACGCCCGCACCCTTCGCGCGGCGGGGAGCCGGGCCGCGAGTTACCTCTTGGTCGACGAGCGGCAGCAACGTCGCGGGCATCGAAACCTCAACACGACGGCCCTCGACCTCAACGGTCACCTGGCGGCGCTTCGGGTCTTGTGCGATGGGGGGCACTTCGCCCTCCCACGGTTCGATGTCGTTGACGAACTCTGACTCGATCCAGGTCGTGTAGACACCAAACGTGCCCTCGGGGGCGGTGAAAGCGTCGTCGCGCACAATCTTGCGGTGAAAGGGCAGCACGGTCGGCAGGCCCTGCACCTCGAACTCATCGAGGGCACGGCGGGCGCGCTGCAGCGCCTCCTCGCGGGTCGTACCCGTGACGATCAGCTTGCCGAGCATCGAGTCGAACGCGCCCGAAACGACGTCGCCGGTCGCGACGCCCGTGTCGACGCGCACGCCGGGGCCAGACGCCGGCTTGAACAGTGCAACGGGGCCGGGCTGGGGCAGAAAGCCGTTGCCCGCGTCTTCACCGTTCAAGCGAAACTCGAACGAGTGCGCGTGCGCGACCGGGTCGGCGTAGTCGAGCACGCCGCCCTCAGCGATACGAAACTGCTCGCGCACGAGGTCGATGCCGGTGACCTCTTCAGATACGCAGTGCTCCACCTGCAGGCGGGTGTTGACCTCGAGGAACGACACCGTGCCGTCCTTCGCGACCAAGAACTCGCAGGTGCCCGCGCCAACGTAGCCAACCTCTTTCAGGATCGCCTTCGACGATGAGTAGAGTCGTTCAACCTGCTCGTCGGTGAGGAACGGCGCGGGCGCCTCTTCTACGAGCTTCTGGTGGCGGCGCTGCAGCGAGCAGTCACGCGTCGAAATGACGACCACGTTGCCATGTGCGTCGGCGAGGCACTGGGTCTCGACGTGACGCGGCTTCTCAAGAAACTTCTCGACGAAGCACTCGCCGCGACCAAACGCTGTGACGGCCTCGCGGGTGGCCGACTCGAACAGCTCAGCGACCTCATCGCGCTCGTACGCGACTTTTAGGCCGCGGCCACCGCCGCCAAACGCTGCCTTGATAGCGATGGGAAGCCCAACCTCGTCTGCGAACGCGAGCACCTCGTCGGCGTTCTTGACAGGATCGCTGGTGCCCGCGGCGAGCGGAGCGCCGACCTTCTCAGCCACGTGACGGGCTGACACCTTGTCGCCAAGCCGCTCGATGGCCTCGGGGCTCGGCCCAATCCAGGTGAGGCCCGCATCGATGACGGCCTGCGCAAACTGTGCGTTCTCGGCGAGAAATCCGTAGCCGGGGTGCACAGCGTCTGCGCCCGAGCGGCGCGCGACTGCGAGTAGCTTGTCAATCACCAGGTAGGTTTCGGCGCTCGTTGTGCCGCCCAGCGCATACGCCTCGTCGGCGAGCTGGGCGTGCATGGCGTCCCTGTCTTGATCGGCGTATACCGCCACCGAGGCGATGCCGCTGTCAGCGGCGGCACGAATAATGCGGACTGCGATCTCACCGCGGTTGGCGATGAGGACTTTACGAATGCGCGACATGCGAACCAGCCTATTCCAGGCGGGGGCCTGAACCTTGGATATATCGCACAAACCTTTTGGCTCATCGTTGCCGGTGCGCACAGACGCGCGTACCTGACGCACACAGACGCGCGTACCTGGCGTGCACCGTCAGTGGCGCTGGGTAGACTTACCCGCGTGGTGAATCCAGAGATTAAGGGCCGGGTATACCCGCCCACCGCTTCGTACCTTGTCGGCCGCGAGAAGGTGCGCGAGTTTGCGCGCGCCGTGGGCAGCACGTCCCCGCTGCACCTCGACCCCGAAGCCGCACGCGCGGCCGGGCACGCAGACGTTATCGCGCCGCCCACGTTCGCTGTGGTGGTGCAAGAGGCGACCCTCGCACAGCTGCTCGCAGACGACGAGGCAGGCGTTGACTTTACCCGCGTCGTGCACGGCGACCAGCGTTTCACGTACTCGCGCCCCATCGTCGCGGGCGACGAGCTCACGGCAACCCTCACGATTGCGGCAGTGAAGCAGCTGGGGGGCCACTCCATGGTCACCGCTTCCAGCGCCATCACGGATGCCGCTGGCGAGCACGTCGTCACCGCGATCTCCACCCTCGTGGTGCGCGGCGAAGAAGGTTAAGGAGCCCCATGACTACCGAAACTACGATTTCAACACCGGCGGCAAGTGCATTCGACTCCCTTGAGGCCGGTGCGGTTGTCGCCGAGCGCGAGGTGACGCTCACCCGCGACCACCTGGTCCGCTACGCGGGCGCCTCGGGTGACTTCAACCCGATTCACTACCGTGACGACTTTGCGCAGCAGGTTGGTCTCCCCGGCGTGCTCGCCCACGGCATGCTCACCATGGGCCAGGCGGGCTCCGTCGCCACCGACTGGCTCGCAGCATTCGACCCGACTGCTTGGGTGCAGGACTTTCAGTCGCGCTTCACCCGCCCCGTTCCCGTCGACGCGCAGGCGGGCGCAACGGTCACCATCACTGCGACCGTTGGCAAGATCGACACAGATGCCCGCACCGCCCGCATCGACCTGCGGGTCGTGTTTGACGACGCGACCGTGCTCGGCAAGTCGCAGCTCGTGGCGGCGTTCGCGTGACGTTCAACCCGTCGCTCGCTGAGCTCACCACGATGCGGGTGGGCGGCCACGCCGAGCGCACGCTCGTCGCGCACACGGCGGCCGAGCTCGTGCAGCATGCGGTCACGCTGTGGCGCGAACACGAGCCCTGGCTACTGGTCGGCGGCGGCTCGAACACCGTCGTCAGCGACGAGGGGTTTCCCGGCACCGTCGTGCTCGTACGCAACACCGGCATCGAAGCGATCGATGACCCGACGCTCGACGCGGGTATAGTGCGGCTGCGCGTGCAGGCGGGCCAAGACTGGGACGAGCTCGTGCAGGCCACCGTCGAACGCGGCCTCGCAGGGCTCGAAGCGCTGTCGGGTATTCCCGGTCTCGCGGGCGCGGCCCCCGTGCAAAACATTGGCGCGTACGGCTGCGAGCTGCAAGACGTGCTGCATTCGATCGAGTTTCTCGAGCGCGGCGACGAGGTGCCCCGCCGCCTCACGGCCGCTGAGCTCGAGCTCGGCTACCGTGACTCGGCGATCAAGCAGGGCATGGAGGGCGTGGTGCTCTCGATCGATCTGCTGCTCACCGATCGCGCGCCCGCCCGCGGCGCGCACAGGGCCGCGGCCGCTGGCAACGATCCGGATCATGCAGAGGCCGTAGCGCCCGTGCGCTACGGGCAGCTGGCCCAGGCTCTCGAGGTAGAGCTGGGCGCGCTCGTGCCGATCCAGCGTATTCGTGACGCGGTGATCGCGTTGCGTGCGTCGAAGGGAATGGTGCTCGACGCGAGCGACCACGACACGTGGAGTGCCGGCTCGTTCTTTACGAACCCGATCGTATCGTCGCGGTTTGCGGCGGGGCTGCCCGAGAACGCCCCGCGGTTTGCGCTGCGCGCGCCCGAGCCCGCGCCGGGCGTGACGAGCTTTGAGGAGCTCGCCGCGGGGGTGCCGCTGCGGGTGCCGCGCGCCGAGAGCGACAACAGGGTGAAGCTGTCGGCCGCGTGGCTGATTGAGCATGCGGGCGTACCCCGCGGGTTTCGGCTGCCCGGTTCTGGCGCCGCAATTTCGTCGAAGCACACGCTTGCGCTCACCAACTGCGGCGGAGCGACCGCCGCGCAGGTCGCCGAGCTTGCGCGATTTGTCGTGCAGCGCGTGCAGCAGGAGTTTGGCGTGATCTTGGTGCCCGAGCCCCGGCTGTATGGGCTCGAGGTTTAGCTAGGGGCGATGCCTGCGACGATGTCTGAGACGACGCGCATACTGATTGTCGGGGGCGGCCGCATGGGTCGTGCGCTCGCGCACGCGCTGCCGGGGGCACAGCTCGAGGGGCGCGGCGCGACGGGCCTGCTCGCGGCTGACGCTTCGTCATCCTGCGCGAGCGAGGGAGTTTCTTCGTCATCCTGCGCGAGCGAGGGAATTTCTTCGTCATCCTGCGCGAGCGAAGCGAGTCGCAGGATCCACGCCGACCTCGTGCTGCTCGCGGTGCCCGACCAGGCCATCGCCGCGGCCGCGAAGCTGATCGTGCCGGGGCCCATCGTGGCGCACCTATCGGGTGCGACAGGGCTTGACGTGCTCGGCGAACGCGAAGCGTTTAGCCTGCACCCGCTGCTCGCGGTGACCGGGCCCGGCACCACGTTTGCGGGGGCGTACGCCGCCGTCGATGGCACTAGCCAGCATGCGCTTGCCGCGGCCGAGGCGCTCGCGGCGATGCTGAAGTTGCGCACGTTTCGGGTGGCGAGCGCAGACCGGGTGGCGTACCACGCGGCGGCCTCTGTCGCCGCGAACTTTCTCGTCACCGTCGAAGACTTTGCCGCGCGCCTTGCTGCCACCGCCGGTGTGCCGCGCGATGCCCTCGTGCCGCTTGCGCAGGCTGCGCTCGATGGCTGGGTGCGCGACGGGGCCGCAGCTCTCACGGGGCCAATCTCCCGCGGCGACGAAGCGACCGTCGCGGCGCAGCGCGCGGCCGTTGCCGAGCGCGTGTCGGGGGCGCACGTGCCGGGGGAGCTCAACACGCAGCCGAGTACCACCGAGCCGCTCGCCACGGGGGCGCTCAGCTCCACAGACTTACAACTTTTCGACGCGCTCACGGCCGCCACCAGGGTGATGGCGGGGCGCGATCCGAGGCCTGACCCGAAGGAGACCACCGCGTGAGGATCATTCGCACGATCGACGAGTTGCGCGAGGCGTCGCGAGGGGCCGCGAGCATCGGCCTCGTACCCACGATGGGCGCGCTGCACGAGGGGCACCTGTCGCTCGTGCGGGCGGCGCGCGCCGCGAACGAGCTCGTCGTCGTCTCGGTGTTTGTGAACCCCACCCAGTTCAATGACCCCGCAGACCTCGCCGCATACCCCCGCACCGAGGCTCGCGACGCCGAGCTCGCCGCGAGCGCTGGCGCCGACCTCGTGTTCGCGCCCGAAGCCAGCGAGATGTACCCCGAGGGGCATATGACCTCGGTGCATGTAGCGGGGCCGCTCACCGACGTGCTCGAGGGCGCCTCGCGGCCCGGGCACTTCGACGGTGTCGCGACAGTGGTGTCCAAGCTGCTCATCGCGGCGGGCGCCACGCGCGCCTATTTCGGGCAGAAAGATGCGCAGCAGCTGCTCGTCGTGCGGCGCCTCGTGAGCGACCTGCGGCTGCCCACCGAGATCGTCGCGTGCCCCATCTCGCGCGAGACCGACGGGCTTGCGCGCTCGAGTCGCAACGTGCGTCTGTCCGCTCCGGATCGTAGCCGGGCGCTCGCGCTGCCCCGTGCCCTCGAAGCGGCAGCGGCAGCACTGCGCGCGGGCGAGACGCGGGCACCTGAACTCGCGGGCGTGGTGACGGGCGTACTCGGAGACGCCGGGCTCGTGCCCGAGTATGTGGCGATCGTCGACCCCTCGACGCTCGCCGAGCGCGTTACAGTGGATACACCCGTGCTGTGCGCGATCGCGGTGCGCGTGGGTGACGTGCGGCTCATCGACAACGAGCTGCTGGCGCCCTCCCCGACATTTGCCTGACCTGATCGCCTGACCTGACGACCACAACACCTAGGAGCGCACAGATGCCTCAGATTACGATTCCGCAGCTGCAGCAGAAGAAGCTCGCAGGCGAGCCGATCGTGATGGTTACCGCATACGACTACCCGGGGGCGCGCGCCGCGGATCGCGCTGGCGTCGACATGGTGCTCGTCGGTGACTCGGGCGCGCAGGTGGTGCTGGGCTACTCGTCGACGGTGTCGGTGACGACCGACGAGATGCTGGTGCTCGCTGGGGCTGTACGCCGCGGCACCTCTGATGCGTTCATTGTGTGCGACGTGCCGTTTGGTTCGACCGAAGAGTCTGACGCGCAGGCCATCGCCACAGCTATGCGCTTCGCCAAAGAGGCGGGCGCCGACTCGGTGAAGCTCGAGGGCGGGTCTGAAGCACGCCTCAGCCGCATTCGAGCGATCGTCGACGCGGGGATTCCCGTTGTCGGCCACATTGGGCTCACGCCACAGACCGCGACCGCGCTGGGGGGATTGCGCGCGCAGGGGCGCACGCGCGAGAGCGCCGAGCGACTCGTGCACGAGGCGCTCGGCGTGCAGTCCGCTGGCGCCTTCTGCGTGGTCATCGAGGCGGTGCCGTCTGAGATTACCCAGTTGCTGCGTGCGGCACTCACGATTCCGATCATCGGTATTGGGGCGGGCCCGGCCGACGGGCAGGTGCTCGTGCTGCACGACCTGCTCGGAGTGACCGAGGGGCACACCGCCAAGTTCGTGAAGCGGTATGGGGCTATCGGTGATGACACGGTGGCAGCGATTGCGGCTTACGCTTCAGAGGTGAGAGCAGCAGAGTTCCCTGGCGCTGAGCACCAGTACGCCGCGGGCGCAGAGGCGGTAGCCGCCGCGCGCTCCGCCCTGGACGACTAGGGCGACTGGGGCATCTGCTAAAGCGCGGCGACGCGGTCGAGGCCCCCGCGCAGATCGGCGATGAGGTCGCGGGCCGATTCGAGGCCCACCGAGAGCCGCAAGAGGCCGGGCGTGATGCCGAGCTTCTCGTTGATGTCGGGCGCGAAAGTGGCATGAGTCGAGGTTGCGGGGTGCAACACCATCGAGCGGGTATCGCCGATGCCGGTCATGCGTGAGAACACGCGGAGCCCATCAACGAAGGCACGCGCACCATCGATGCCGCCGCGCACGGTGACACCAAACACCGACCCCGACCGGGCAAAGCCGTTATCGTCGATGCCGTAGTCGCGACACGCAAGCGCGTAGAGGGGGCTTGAGGGGAGCCCCGCAAAATCGACTGATTCGACCTCGGGCTGCTGCTCAAGCCACGCCGCGATCGCGATTGACGAATCAACGTGGCGCTCCATACGCAACGACAGCGTCTCCATGCCCTGGTGCAGCAAAAATCCGTTGAAGGGTGACAGCGTGGGGCCGATATCGTTGACGACGGCTTCTCGGGCGGCCCGAGCGTATGCCGCGTCACCAAAGCGCTCTAGCAGTGAGCCGAGACCGGGGCGCGACGACTGCGTGATCAACGGGTATGAGCGGCCAGCAAGCTCCGCCGCCGCCCAGTCGAAGTTGCCGCCGTCGACAATCGCGCCACCGACGGTGGCACCGTGCCCGGTGAGAAACTTAGTGGTCGAGTGCACCACGATATTGGCGCCGTGCTCGAACGGGCGAATCAACGCGGGTGTTCCGACTGTGTTGTCTACGACGAGTGGCAGGTTGTAGCGCGCGGCGATCTCAGCGACGCGTCGTAGGTCGGTGACGTCGTTGCGCGGGTTGGGTATGGTCTCGGTGTAGATCGCCTTCGTGTTCGGGCGAATTGCGCGCTCCCACGCCTCATCACTATCGGTGTCCCACACATAGTCGAACTCGATGCCGAAGCGCTTGAAGCTGCGGCCAAAGAGAATTCGGGTGCCACCGTACACCGAGGCGGTCGAGACGATGTGGTCGCCGTTGCCCGCGAGCGTGAACAGTGCAGACGAGATCGCGGCCTGCCCGCTCGACACCGCAACGGCTGCGGTGCCGCCCTCGAGCGAAGCGAGCCTGGCCTCGGCCACCGAGTTGGTTGGGTTGCCCTGACGCGAGTAGATCGGGTTCGTGGAGCGCCCCGCGAAGCGGTCCACCTGATCATCAAAGTCATCAAACACGTAGCCCGCCGACACCGCGATCGACGGCACACGCAACCCCGAGTTGAGGTCGGCATATTCGCCCGCGTGTACCTGCCGGGTGTCGAAGTCGAAATCACGCCACTCGGTGATCGGTTGTGCGGCAGGAGCTGCAGTGTTGGGTGAGGTGACCGTGGTCATTTCGTCGAGCCTTTCGAAGTGGTGGTGCGCGTCGGCAGGAGCGGCGTGACCTGGATGGGTGGGGAGATCGGGGTGCGGTGCGAGAGAAGTCATGAGCGAGGAAGGATCTGGGCGATGCGCCGCACGGCTTCGATGAGAGTGGCCGGGGCGCAAGCGAGATTGAGACGCACATGCCCGCTACCGCCCGCACCAAACGCGGCACCGTTGTTGAGGGCAACCCTGGCGTCTACGAGAATGCGGGCGTGCGGGTCTTGGCCTAGGCCAGCGGCGGTGAAGTCGAGCCACGCGAGATAGCCCGCGCGGGGGCGGGTGTACCGCACACCCGGCAGCGACGACTCGACGAGATCAGCGAGCAGCACGTCGTTCGCTTGAATCTGTGCGATCGCGCGGTCGAGCCACTCGCGGCCCCGCGAGAAGGCGGCGACGCCAGCGTGCAGACCAAGAATGCTTGCCCGCACCGCGACCTCGGGGGGCAGCAGTGCGAGAAGGTCATCGGCTGCCTCGTCTGCCGCGACGATCACCGAGCACTTCGCGCCCGCGAGGTTCCAGCCCTTACTCGCTGACGTCGTGGTGACGGCAAGCGCCCCGGCGGCGGCGGCGATCGGCGCAAACGGTACAAATGTTTCACCGGCGTGGGTGAGGGGCGCGTGGATCTCGTCAGAAACAACAAATACGTCGTACTTGGCGGCGAGCCGCGCGAGCTGCATCAACTCCTCTTCCGTGTGCACGATGCCGTGTGGGTTGTGCGGGTTGCACAGCAAGAACGCGTCGATGCCCTGAGTGTCGGCGAATTCCCGCTCGATAGCAACCAGGTCAAGGCGGGCGGCGGGCGCGCGATCCGGCGCAGAAATTGCGAGCGGGATCTCGACGACCTCGAACGGCACCTCCTCGAGCATCTCGAAGAAGCTGGGGTAGACGGGCGTCGTGAGCGCGATGCGGCCGCCGGCCGGGCGGCCGACGCGCAGCGCCTCGACGATGCCGGTCGCGACATCGGTCGCGAGGTAGACGTGCTCGGTAGGCACTTCCCAACCCCAGCGATCGCGCGCGAAGCCAGAAAAGGCTTCGGCGAGCGGGCCGGGGGAATCGAGGTAGCCGGTATCAGACGCCTCGACGCGCTCGATCAGAGCGGCCCGGATCTCGGGGGCGAGCGCGAAATCCATCTCGGCGACAAACAGCGGCAGCACATCGGCGTCAAAGCGGGTCCACTTGATGCTCGTGCGCTGCGTGCGCAGCAGAGCAGGATCGAGCTGTGCGAATGGTACTCCGCCGGGGTCGACGGCCTGGGCGTCGCTGCCGGGAGTGACTGTAATACCTGCGCCTGTGCTCATGTCTCCATGGTGGCGCGCGCGACGTGATCGCGCGACCTCGCGAGTAAAGCGGCGTCATCTTGCGCTGTTGAATACCGCAAGCTGAGATTTTGAGCTGTGAGGTTTCAGTGATCTCCCCTATTCTGGCGCTTATGGTTGATCCCTACGCCGACGACGCCGAACGTGCGCGCCGACTCAGTCGTCGGGTAGCCAAGTTTATGGAGCGCTGGCGCGGTCGTATTCGGCGGCGCCCGTGGCTCAACACCGTCTACAAAGTGTTAGTAACCACGCTGGGCTGCCTCGTGGTGATTATCGGCCTGATTCTTGTTCCGCTGCCGGGCCCCGGTTGGTTGATCGTGTTCATCGGACTCACTCTGCTGGGCACCGAGTATCACTGGGCCAGGCGACTACTCGGATGGTTGCGACGCGTGCTTGCCCGGTTCTGGGAGCGCTGGAACATGTGGCGTGCGGCCCGTCGCGAGCGCCGTGCTGAGCGTGAACGTGAGCGCGAGCGTCGGGAGCGAAGCGAACGCTGACGCAACATCGCCCCAGCTGGGCTGCCGAGTGTGAAGCTCGATAGCCTAGCCGGGGCGGTGTTGTTCGTGCGGTGCCGCTGATGTTGCGGCGCCCGCAGCCTACTTGATCAATGGAATGTTGAAGATGAACGGCGGCTTTTGCCCGGTGCGGAACGCTGCGGGCGCCTTCGCGGCCGTAATGATGTGGAACACGAAGAGCACCACATTTGCGAGCCACAGCACGGTCGCGAGAAGCCCGCCGACATAGGGGATAAACACCACAATGAAAAACAAGATGTAGGTGGCCACCCCCGCGCCCACCCGCAGTAGCGAGAAGTTGAGGTTGTCGCGGTGGTAGTCGTAGGACTGACGGTTGCCCTTGTCCTTTTCGATGAGGAAGAAGATGAGGGCGGGGATCCACGAGAAGAATACCGAGAGCCAGTAGTTCAGCGTGATGTTGCTCAGCGGGTCCGTGGCGGCCTGCTGTGAGTAGGCCTGTTGGTAGCCCCCGCCGGGCGGTACCTGGCCACCTGCGGGCTGCTGATAGGGCGGTGCCTGCGGGGCTTGCGGCTGCTGGTACTGCGGCGGCTGCTGGTACTGCGGTTGCTGCGGCGGTGTAGGTGCCTGCGGTGCCTGGGGCGCTACCGGATCACCCAACGGCTGGCCGCCGGGCACCTCGGGGTTTTGGCCCTCTGGGGGAAGCGTAGTCATTTTGATCTCCTTTGATAGGCGCTGACTATGACGTTACCGCAGGCGCCGAGTGAGCGAAAGGACACCTGTTCGCAAACCAGGTGCGCGGCTTAGCCGCGCACGTTGAAATCAGCGCAGAGGTCATTCATGGCGTGCAGCCACTTGTACGCGAAGATGAAGGGGCCCACGATGATAAGAATGCCGAGTACTCCCCATAGCCAGTAGTCAGAGGCCGCAACCGTGCGCTGGAGCCCGCGACGACGCTGTTCGTTACCGATGCGGTCAGAGGTCTTGTGCCACCACACTAGCCCACCAATACCCCAGGTGATCGGGCTCACGAGCAGTGCCATGAGCCAGTAATTCATGGAGCGGCGGTTATCCCACCGGCCGGCGATAGCGTTGAGGTCTTCGCCAGAACGCGCGGTCACCCAGATCATGTAGATGCCGAAAGTGATGATGCCGAGAAGAACGAACTTCAGCAGCGAACGATTCGTGGCGTAGTTTGCGTGAACGAACTGCTGGTGCGCGTACTGTGCCTGTGGCTGCGCGTACTGTGCCTGTGGCTGTGCGTACTGTGCCTGTGGCTGTGCGTACTGAGCCTGGGCCTGTTGCTGCTGAGCCTGCGCTTGGTGCTGCTGCGCGTACTGCTGCTGCGCGTACTGCTGCTGTGCGTACTGTGCCTGCTGGTGTGCTTGCTGTTGTTGCTGGGCGTACTGTGCCTGTGCCTGTGCCTGTGCCTGTGCCTGCGCTTGTGCCTGTGCCTGTGCCTGCTGATGGGCGTACTGCGCCTGTTGCTGCGCATACTGTTGTTGTTGCTGCGCGTAGTACGCCTGCTGCTGCGCATCGTGCGGTTGTTGACCCTGTCCGTTGGGCGGAAGCGAAGTCATAGAAATCCCCTTTGAGTTACCTGTGCGATAGACGTTACCCGAGTGCAGGTCACATTGGTACCGCGACCAGAATTAGGTCGGAGAAAACCGCCAGGCAAGCTCAAGCGCTGGGCAGCAGTGCTGTGAGGCAGCGCGCCCCACATGCGATTAGAACAGGTCGGGGCTGGGAGCCGAGGTCTGCAGCACCTGCACGTCGGCGTGACGGTCGAAGCGGTAGCCCGTGCCGCGCACGGTGCGCACGATGTCTTGGTACTGCGCGAGCTTTACGCGCAGGCGACGAATGTGCACATCGATCGTGCGCTCGCTCGGGATCTCCTCGCCCTGTGCGTCTGCCCACAGGCCGGTGATGAGCTCTTCGCGGCTAATAGTGCGGCCTTCGCGCAGCACCAGGTACTGCAGCAGCTCGAACTCGCGAAAGGTGAGGGCTGCGGCCACGTTATCGAGCAGCACGCGCTTGCGTGACAGGTCGAGAATCACGCCGCTCTCGGCGCGGTCATCGGCCGAAGCAGCCTGCTGTTTCTGGCGGGCGTGTGCCGCCGGATCACCGAGCGCCAAACGCACTACGTCGACGTCGCGGCCGCCGGTGCCCTCGGGGGCGAGCGCTACGGCGGCATACGTTTCGGCGGCCGGCGCGATCTGGGCAACGAGCTGCTTGATCTTTGCGACAACGGCGCCCAGCTTGGGGTCGTTCTCGTCAAGCTTCGCCTCGGCGAGACCAACGTAGAGGGCGAAGCCGCGCACCTCGGTGCCCTCGGGCACGTTGCGTTCGGGGGCAGGGGAGGTGGGGAGCTTCGCCGACAGGTCGGGGCGAGCGATGGTCTGGGTGGTGGGCTGAGCGATGGTAGCCATGATGATGTCCTTTAGGTGCTGCTTTGCGCCCGACTGGCGGGTATGCGAAATGTGTAGGTGGGTGAGCGTGTGCTCTAGAAACCCACGAGAGCGACACCCTTAGGGTGTGCGCAGAAGAAACGAAATTGCCTGGTTACTGGTCGATCGTTACATGCACATTCGGCATCGCATGTCACCCATCCCGGCCATCATCATGCCGGTTGCCCCAATAGTCACCTCGATGGTGTGCAGGGTACGAGTGATTTCATGCATGTTGCTTAGTAAATCAAAGTGTTGCGGCGTATGTCAAATATTTCGGCATACGCCGTAACACTTCGCAACGGAGCGCGCGCAAGTGCGCGCAAGCGCGCGCAAGTAGGCTCGCTCCCATGCGAGCGAGCCTCAACTTGCTAGTCGCCTGCGGTGCCGTAGAGGCGGTCGCCGGCGTCACCGAGGCCGGGCACGATGTACGCATTCTCGTCGAGCCCCTCGTCGACGGCCCCGAGCACGAGTGTTACCTTGCGGTCGCCCGCGGCCTCACGAATCACTTCAACGCCCTCGGGCGTACCGAGCACGCAGATCGCGGTCACATCGTCGGCGCCGCGATCAAAGAGGTACTTGATCGCTCCGGCGAGCGAGCCACCGGTCGCGAGCATCGGGTCGAGTACGAAGCACTGCCGGCCCGCGAGCGATTCGGGCAGCCGCTCGGCGTATGTGGTGGGCAGAAGTGTTTCTTCGTCGCGCACCATCCCCAAAAAACCGACCTCGGCGGTGGGCACGAGGCGCACCATGCCGTCGAGCATGCCGAGGCCAGCACGCAGAATCGGCACGATGAGCGGCAACGGTTCGCTCAGGTGCACGCCCATCGTCTTCGCGACGGGCGTCTGAATCTCGATGGGGTCGACGCGCACTTCACGCGTTGCCTCGTACGCGAGCAGCGTCATGAGCTCGTCGATCAGCAGCCTAAACGTGGGCTGCGGGGTGTTCTCGTTGCGCAGCACGGAAAGCTTGTGGGTAATGAGCGGGTGGTCCGCCACGAAAACTCGCATGCGGCCTATTCTATTCGTGTGACCTTAATCCCTCCATCAGATTTTGAGCTCGCTGCCATGAACCTCGCGCTCGATGCCGCCCGCGAGGCCGCGGCGAGCGGCGAGGTGCCCATCGGAGCCGCGGTGCTGGGGCCAAACGGCGAGCTGCTCGGCTTGGGCCGCAACACCCGCGAGCATGTTCCGGATCCCACCGGCCACGCCGAGGTACTCGCGATCCGGGCGGCGTGCGCCGCCCGGGGTGACCGAGTGTTGAATGACTGCACACTTGTCGTCACACTCGAACCGTGCGTCATGTGCGCGGGCGTGATTCTCGCCGCACGGGTGCCCACGGTGATCTTCGGTGCGTGGGATGCGAAGGCAGGTGCGGCGGGGAGCGTATACGACCTGCTGCGTGATGGCCGGCTGCCGCACCCCGTGCCGCAGGTGACAGCAGGGGTGCGCGAGGCCGAGTGCGCGGCGCTGCTGGAGGAGTTCTTCGCCCAGCTGCGCTAGATGCCCCCTCACTCTTCTGCGTGGGGTTCGACAGCTTGTATCATTCTGCGCGAGCGTCGACCGCAGCACGGCGCAAGAAAAAATATGCGCGATAAGTTCCGCTTCTGGCACGGTGTTAAGCGGAAGTAGTCGCGCATATTTTTTGTATGGGGCTGGGAATATGGCGTTGACAGAATCCGTGGTGGGCTCGGCTCGTGCTTTTCAATCATCAATCATGTTTTAAGCATCAAAGTTCTGCAAAAACTGCTGCTTGAAGCGTGATCGATGTTGTTGGGGTGTGGACCCTGCGACTCCTTCGTCGCGCAGGGTGACGTGGGTGGGCCACTTGCCTACGCGAGCGCCGCCACCGTCACGGGCGTGTGCGTAAACGTTACCCGCACGGTGTCACCGGGGCGAAACACCAGCCCCGAGTCGTGCTGCGATGCGATTTCAGTGCCGTCGGGCAGCTGTACGACCGTGCGACGAATTGACCCGAGAAACCCGCTCGAAATGACGACCGCGTCGAGCTCGTCACCGGCGCCGAGCGTGGCCTCGAGAATTACGTGTTCGGGGCGCACAAACGCGGTCACACTCGCGTGTGAACGCACCGCTTCAAGACCGAGTGCGGGCAGCCGTGAACCGTGCACAAGCACGTCAGTGCCGGCCACGGTCGCGGCGATCCGGTTCGAAAGCCCCACAAAGTCAGCAACGAACGGCGAGACGGGGCGGCGGTACAGCTCCTCAGGCGTGCCGAGTTGGGCGATGCGGCCGCCCTCCATGACGGCGACTCGGTCGGAGATCGCGAGCGCCTCCTCTTGGTCGTGCGTCACAAACACGGTCGTAATGCCGAGCTCGGTTTGGATCGCGCGAATCTGGTCGCGCAGCCGCACACGCACTTTTGCGTCGAGCGCAGACAGCGGTTCGTCGAGCAGCAGGGCGCGCGGTCGGGTCACAAGTGCGCGCGCGAGCGCGACGCGCTGCTGCTGGCCTCCCGATAGCTCGTGCGGGTAGCGGCCGGCGAGGCCGTCGAGGCCCACGATCTCGAGGATCTCACCGACCCGGCGGGCGCGCTCGGCCTTCGCGATTTTGCGCATTGATAGCCCAAACTCGACATTGCGAGTGACGGTGAGGTGCGGAAACAGCGAGTACTGCTGAAACACCATGCCAATGTCACGGCGGTTCACGGGCACACCCGTGACATCTTCACCGCCGATGAGAATGCGCCCACCCGACACTTCCTCGAGCCCGGCGATGCATCGCAGGGCCGTGGTCTTACCGCAGCCGGAGGGTCCGAGTAAGCAGACTAACTCGCCCGGCTCGAGCGCAAGATCGACCCCGTCAAGCACGGTTGTCGCGCCGTACGATTTGGATACCTGCTGTAGTTGGACCGTTGATCCGGTCGCGGGGGTGAGTTCATGACTGGGCACGTGACGGGTCCTTCAGAGTGAGGGCGGCGGTGTCGGTGACGGGGAGTGCGCGCCGGGCGCGACGCTTGGATCCGGCCCCTCCAGCAGAGCCGGTTGCGCTCACGAGTAGCAGCACGACAAACGCGCCAATGAGCGAAAGCAGAGAGACGATCACCGCAACGAACGGGTCGGATTTTGAGATTTGCAGCAGCGCGGTCTGCAGCGTCGTGCGGTTGAGTAGCGACGACACCGTGAACTCGCCCAGCACGATGGCAATCGTGAGGAGGGACGCCGCGAGCAGGCCACGGCGCACGCCGGGAGCAATGACGCGCACCAGCACGGTGCCCCAGCCCGCTCCGAGTGAGCGGGCAGCTTCGGCGCGCACGCGGGCGTCCATGCCGTGCAGGTCGGCGACGATCGCGCGGTACGCGAACGGCAGCACGAGCACGCCGTACGCGAGCGCGAGGGTCCACACAGCCGAGCCGATCGTCTGGCCGATGACGCGGTAGATGGGAGCGAAACCCACGACGAGCACGATGGCCGGGATCGCGATGGGCAGCACCGTGAGCAGGTCGAGGGCACGCTGGAGTTTAGGAAATCGCAGGTGCACCCACACGATAGTCGGAAAGAACAGCCCGAGCATGATCACGAGGGTGACGGCCGCAAGAATGAACGAGTTCGTGAGCCCCTGAAACAAAACCCGGTACTTGCGGGCCTGCTCGGGGTCAAAGAGTGCCGCCCAGTGCTCGAGACCGTAACCGCCGGTGTTCTGTCGCAGCGTGAACTCGAGCATCGCGAGGAGCGGAATCAGAAAGATGCCACCGATGATCGCAATGACGGTGTAGGCGACACCGCGCGACGGGCGGCCGGGAACGCGGGCGCTCATGATTGCCACCGCGCAGCTCGTGCCATGAGTCGACCGTACACGATCATCGCCACCGTCATGACGATGATCATGCCGAGGGCGAGCACACCGGCCGTCGAAGCCGTCGAAGCGCCGGTCTCGCCGATTAGGGCCGCACGAATCTGCAGCGGCACGATCTGCGAGCCCTGGCTGATCAGCGCCGCAGCTGTCGCGTACGACGAGAACGCATTTGCAAACAGCAGCAGCAGCGAGCCAAGAAAGGCGGGCGCGAGCACAGGAACGCCGACGCGCAGCCAGTACGAGCGACTCGAACCGCCCAGCGTCGCAACGGCTTCAGCCCACCGCGGTTTGAGTGCTGTCACCGCGGGCAGGAACGTGATCACCATAAGAGGCACCTGAAAGTACAGGTAGGGAAGAACCAACCCGGGCAGTTCGTACAGCCACACGCCCTCGGCGAAAATGTCGATGCCGAAGTGGTCGCGCAACACCACGGTCACGAGACCCTGAATGCCGATCGTGGCGATGAATGCGAATGCGAGCATGACGCCGCCAAACTGGGCGAGCACAGAACTCGCTGAGTCGATGACTCGGCGTAGCACTGAGGTTTCGGGGAGCGCCGCCAGCGCCCAGCAGAGCACAGCGCCGATGGCAGCACCGACCACCGCGGTGAGAGCGCTCACCCAGATGCTGGCAGTAAACGCCGAAATGGTTTCGGGCGCGATGAGCACCCGCAGCTGTGTTAGGGAAAAGGCGCCGTCACTAAAAAAGCCGCTGCCAATCGCGAGCAGCGTGGGGACGGCGAGAAAGAGCAGTATGTAGACGGCGAAGGGGGCGAGCCCGAGTGCCGCAGAAAACCGTTTCACAATCACAAAGCGTGTGCGGGTACGGGGCAGGCCCCGTACCCGCACGTCACGCTATTTGACGACCGCGGCCCAACGCTCCGCAAGAAGCGCGTTGGCGGTTTCGGTCTGTGCCTCGGTGGGGGAGACCCAGTCGGCGCTATTCGTGCCGAATGTGGCCTGTTCGATGAGCGCCTCATCTGCGGCGCCCGCCTCCTTCAGCGCATCCACGCGCACGGGCACTGCGTTCGCTTCGAGGTAGAGGGCCTGCGCCTCGTCCGAGAAGATGAACTCCTGCCACAGACGTGCTGCTGCGGGGTTCGGGGCATCTTTATTGATGGCCTCGTTGTAGAACGAGACGTAGGCGGGGCCGTCAAACACCATGGTCTCCCAGCTGGGCTTGTCGGCCTTTGCCGCGACATTGTTGAACGACCAATCGAACACCGCGGGGGTCTCGCCCGAAGCGATCGTGGCTGGGGTCGGGTCGAGAGTCAAGAAATTACCCGCGGCTTTCAAATCAGACACGAAGTCGACGCCGGGGCCGAAATCGTCCATGCTGCCGCCGTTCAGTAGGGCGAGCCATCCGACCGCGGCGAAGGCCGCGCCCGCTTGTGTCGGGTCGCCGTTGATCGCAACGGCTCCCTTGTAGTCTGCGCCGGTGAGGTCTTTGAGTTCCTTCGGCTCGGGCAGCTTGTCGGCGTCATACCCGAGCGACATGATGCCCGAGTAGTTGTTCACCCAGAGGCCGGTCGATTCCTTATTGCTGTCGGGAATGTCGTCCCATGTCTCGACCTTGTACGGGGCAAACATATCGAGGTTCTCGAGTGCGACGGCGGTCCCCAGATCAAACACGTCGGGAGCGGTGTCTTGTCCCTTGAGGTTTTGTGCGGCCTGAATCTCTTCGGCGCTCGAGGCGTCGGGCGACGCCGAGTTCACGGTGATGTCGTACTTATCTTCAAACGCGGCAATGATCTTGCCATAGTTGGCCCAGGTGTCGGGCAGCGCGATGACGTTGAGCTGCCCCTCGTCTTGGGCTGCCTTCACCAGCCCGTCGAGGCCGCCGAAGTCTGCCGCACTGGTGGCGGTGGTGGCATCGACGCTGCTACCAGAGCCGCCGGCATCGCCTGACCCCCCAGAGTCGCTCGAACAGCTGACTAGCGATCCGCCCAACACGAGCGC
The DNA here is from genome assembly GCF_054456695.2 of Leucobacter faecis. Taxonomy (NCBI): domain Bacteria; kingdom Bacillati; phylum Actinomycetota; class Actinomycetes; order Micrococcales; family Microbacteriaceae; genus Leucobacter; species Leucobacter faecis. The sequence goes on along the minus strand of NZ_JBTJER020000004.1, from coordinate 161,848 downwards.
GGTCGCAACAAGCGCGGTAGAACGGAGAATTGCACGTGAGTTCACGATGAATTCCTTTCTCAGAGATGGGAGATACCCGCGGCGACACTGCCAACAACGCGGCCGGGGCGTTCGCTTCGAGCCTAGCCAGCTCGTGTGTCCAGCGCGACACCTGCAATGAATCAAATGGTAACGAGTGGGTTACATACAAAAGTCCTCGGGCGCGGTAAGGCGCCCGAGGACCGGGGTGTAGCGCGGTGTTCGCCGCGAAGCTAGTCGCTCGACAGCATCACGATCGAGCTCGTTGAGGGGGTGTCGGCATTGGGATCCATGTAGATGTCGGGCTCAAGGTAAATGACCTTCGCCGCAGGCACCGCCTTGCGCACCCGCCGCTCGGCGAGGTTCACAATCGCCGACACCTCGTGCATCGTCGCCGACGCGTTCACATCGATCTTCGCGCCCACCATAAACTCGTCGGGGCTCAGGTAGAGGGTCTTCATGTGGATGATGCGCCCAATGTCTTTCGACTCGAGCAGCGCCGCCTCAATCTTTGCGACGTCTTCTGCGCTCGCACCCTCGCCCACCAGCAGGCTCTTCACCTCGATACCAACGACGAACGCGACGATCACCAGCAGCACACCGATCGCGACGGTCGCCGCGCCGTCGAACACGCTGTTGCCGGTGAGCACAGTCAGCCCCACACCAGCAAAAGCGATCACGAGACCCACGAGCGCGGCGAGATCTTCAAGTAGAACGACGGGCAACTCGGGCGCCTTCGACTCCTTAATGAAACGGCCCCACGTGCGCGATCCCTTCAGCGGGCGGCTCTCGCGCACGGCGGTGCGCAGCGAGAGACTCTCGAGCACAATCGCGATCGCAAGCACGACGAGCGGCAGCCACCACATCTCGAGCGGGTGCGGCTCACGAATCTTCGCAATACCCTCGTAGATCGAGAACACGCCGCCGACCGAAAACAGCACGATCGCCACCACAAACGCGTACACGTAGCGCACACGCCCATACCCAAACGGGTGGGCGGCGTCGGCACCCTTCTTCGCACGCTTATTGCCGAGCAGCAGGAGCAGCTGGTTGCCCGAATCGGCGAGGGAGTGCACACCCTCTGCCAGCATCGAAGACGAACCAGATAGCGCCCACGCAATGAACTTCGTGATCGCAATACCCATGTTCGCAAGAAACGCCGCGATGATCGCTTTACTGCCGCCTGACGCGCTCATGTTCAGATGCTCCCTCGAATTCTGGCTCGGTGTAGCCAGTCTACGATGCACAGACCGTGCGCGGCGGCATGCTGACTCTTGCCATCGCCGCGTCGCTCTTAGACTGGGCCCGTGACCACATCAACAACGCAAGATTCAGCCAGCACGCTGCCCCGCACCGCCATGATTGGGGTCGGCTCAATGGGCGGCGCCATCCTCTCGGGGCTCACCGCCCCCGGGATCCGGATCCCCCTGCCCATCACCGTCACCACCCAGTCGGCAGCAAGCGCCGCAGCCCGCGCCGAAGCGGGCCGTGTCGTAGCGCTCGCCGCCGAGACCGACCCAGAAGCGAACCGCGCTGCGGTGCGCGGGGCGGGCCTCGTGATTCTGGGCGTAAAACCGTGGCTGATTCATGATGTGGTGCGTGAGATCGCGGGCGATCTCACGCCTGGCACCGTGCTCGTGAGCGTCGCGGCGGGCGTTACGAGCGCGAGCATTGAGGCACTCGTGCCAGCGGGCGTCGCGGTCGTGCGCGCCATGCCCAACACGCCCTCCCATATCGGCCGCGGCATGACCGGCGTCGCGGGCGGAGTGACCGCCCGGCCCGATGACGTGGCGCTCGCATGCGCCCTCTTTGCGACGGTGGGCGAGGTGATCGAGGTCGCCGAAGCACAAATCAACGACGTCGCCGCGGTCTCGGGCTCGGGCCCGGCTTACTTGTTTCTTTACGCCGAGCACATGATCGCGGCGGCCGAGCACCGCGGGTTCACGCCCGAGCAGGCGCGCCTGCTCGTACAGCAGACGCTCGTAGGCTCGGCCGAACTGCTCGCCCAGAGCGATGACGAGCCCGCGCAGTTGCGCCGCAACGTGACGAGCCCCAAAGGCACGACGGAGCGCGCCATCGAGGTGCTGCAGGGCGACGACTGGGGGGCGCTGTTCGATCGCGCGCTCGCTGCGAACGTGCAGCGCTCAGAGGAGCTCGAGGGCGCGTAGCGGCCAAGCTGCGTACGCGGCCTGGAATGATCCGGATCAAACAGCAAAGCCCCCGCTCGCGCGGGGGCTTTGCTGATTCAGAGGGACCGACGGGAATCGAACCCGCATTCTTTGCTTGGGAAGCAAATGTCTTACCACTAGACGACGATCCCAGAGTTCGCCTCGATATCGAGACTGGCGCTGGCGCCGCACCAACTATAGCAGTTTGGGGCGACGCCGCGCGCGACGTGAATTAGGGCGCGTCGCTACTGGCAGACAGCGGTTTTGGTGAGTTCGGCTGCCTGGTCTTCGACGCTCCAGGTCAGCTCGGGGCCAAAACCTTCTTCGGCGGCGATAGCGGCCAGCTCGAACGCGAGAGCCTTGATGAAGGCCGCGCCCGCAGACGAGTTATTGACCGCGACAACGACCGAGAAGCCGGTACCAGGGTCGTGGTAGGCGGCGGTGAGGGTGCCGGTGATGGCGCCCGAGCGGCCGTACAGCGGGCCGACCTTTTCGGCGCCGAACGCCCACTGGCGGCCGTCGGCGGGCGGCTCCTCAGTCGGGTTGCCTTCCTTGTCGCGCTTGGGGTTGTCCGTGGGGATGGTCTCGGTGACGAGCGACGCGTATTCGCCGCCAAACGTGCCACCGACGAAGTGCTCGTAGAAGTTCTTGAGGTCGGTCACCGTGGTCACGGTCGCGCCAGCCCCCGACAGCATTGAGGGAGAAACCTCGGGTACCGAAACGGGTTCGACGTCGCAGACGGGGCTGCCGCCGGCCGCGGGATAGGTGAGGCCCGCGAGCGTATCGCCCGCTATCGTCGTGCTCGAAAGATTGGGATAGTACGAGGCGCCCATGCCGGCCTTGGCAAAGACTCGATTCTTGAGAATGTCGGTGGGCTCGGTGCCCAGCTCAACCCTGAGCACTCGCTCGAGCAACACAATGTTGGTGTCTGACTGGTGCATGTTGAGCCCCGGCCACGACATCGGTGAGTGAGCGAATCCCTGAGCCAGGAGTTCTTGCGCTGGCCAGAACCGCGTGGGGTTGTTCGCATAGATGTCGGCGAAACCCTTTTTGAAGTCCGCGAGCCCCGAGCGCATGTCGCAGAGTTCGCGGTACGTGATGTCTTCGATGCCCGACTGGCGGGTGAGATCCTTGGAGATCTGGCGATCGAGGTCAATGCGGCCTGTGTCAGCCAGATCGAGCAGCAGCGCACACATGACGGGCTGGGTCGCCTGAGCGCCGCGAATCTTCGTGTTCGCGCTGACCCCGTCACCGTAACCGCGCACAAACGACTGATCGCCCTCGCCCCACACACCAACGACGGCCTCGGTTGAGCCGCTGAGTGTCATCGCTTGAGCTACCGCATCGTTAATACGGGTCGCCGCTGAGTCAGAGACGGTTGAGGAGTCTGGCACTGCCTTGGCGGTCGTGTCACTAGAGCAGCCGCTCAGCAGCAGGGCAGCAGAAGCCACCATTGCAACCATTGCAAAACGACCTCGGTGTGCAAGGTTCGAAATCAAATTCGTCCGCCAATCAACGCTTCGAATCCACGCCAGGTGAATAAAGACAAAACAACGGGATTCTACTGGGCGGGGCTGAGAAGAATCGGCCGGAGGGGTGAGATTCGCGCGAACAGTGCCCCCGAGCCCTGCAGAGTGCCTAGAATACAAGGTGTGACGAACTTTGCTGAAGACGTAATTGCCGGGGTGACCGGACACATGAATGGTGACCATGCGGAGGACAACCTGCTGATCGCCCGCGCTTTCGGGTACCCCGAGGCGACGGGAAGCACGATGGTGGGCGTCACGGGTGAAGCGGGCGTTTGGCGCGTTACTGACGCCGCAGGCGACCACGAACTGACCGTACCCTGGCCCAACGCGCCCCTCACGGAGCGCCCCGAGATTCGCAAGGCAGTGGTGCTTGTGTACCGTGCGGCGTGTAAGACGCTGGGCGTCGAGGCGCGTCAGGAGCACGAGGGTGAGATCGCCAGCTCGCACGGCGTCGATGATGCGCAGGCTGGTCATGGACACGGTGGTCACGGCCATGGCGCGCACGGCGGTCACGGACACGGGCATGGCGCGCACGGCGGTCACGGCGGCGGCAACCCGCACGCGAGCACCGAGGAATACGCAGAGGGCGAGAAGCCGTTCTCGGTCGTGGTGCGCGAGAGCTCGTGGGGTGACCACTCCGACAGCGAGGGCGCCACGTTTATGGAAGACATCATGCGTGGCAAGGCGACCAAGCAGGACTACATTGACCTGTCGGCGCAGCACTACTTCATGTATGAGGCGCTCGAAGCTGCGACGGCGCAGTATGCAGACAACGCGACGATGGCCTCGTTCCACCGCTCAGAGCTTGAGCGGCTCGAGACGCTCAAGGTCGACCTCGAGCACCTGCTCGGTGCTGACTGGGCAGACAAGATCGCACCCGTCCCGGCTACGGCCGCTTACGCTGCTCGTATTCGCGAGGTCGCAGCTGAAGGTTGGGTCGCCGGCATCGTCGCGCACCACTACACCCGCTACCTCGGTGACCTGTCGGGCGGCCAGATCATTGCCCGCCGCGTGTCGAAGCAGCACGGCCTCGAGAAGGCGGGCGTCTCGTTCTACGATTTCACCGCGCTCGGCGCGCTCGACGAGTTTAAGAACGAGTACCGTGGTGCGCTTGACGCCCTCGGGGCGACGCTCGCTGCCGATGAGCAGCAGCGCATGCTCGACGAGGTGCGCGCGGCATACGGCTTTAACACTGCGGTGTTCGTCGATCTGGGCAGGGCGAAGGCAGCCGCGAACGCGTAACGGTCTAAGCGCCCGTCATCGGGCGCCACACAACACAACGGCCCTCGGGTGCAAGCAGTCTCTGCAATCTTGCACCCGGGGGCTTGTTTGTTTTGGGTCGATCCGGATCAGCGCCTAGCCGGTGCTTAACCGACCTAGGGGCGCGCGGCGCGCTCGTGCATGAACCGCACCACGTTGGGGTCAACGATCACGTCGCGTGGCTGCAGGGGGCGTGCGAGGTAGAGCCCGTCGAGTGAGCGCACCCGACTCAGCGCAACGTAGGTTTGGCCCGCGCTGAACGCGCGCGGGCCAAGGTCAATGTTGGCGGCGTCGTACGTGTGCCCCTGGGACTTGTGCACGGTGACTGCCCAGGCCAGGCGCAGCGGAAACTGCTCAAACTCGGCCACAACCTCTTTCTCGAGCTTCTTTGTTTCAGCGTCGTAGCGGTAACGAAACCGCTCCCACGTGGTCGGTTCGACCTCGAACTCTTCGCCGTCAACCTCAACCCACACCGTGCCTTTGACCCGTGACACGGTGCCAATGGTGCCGTTGACCCAGCGCCCGTCGGGGTCGTTGCGCAAGAACATGACCTGAGCGCCGGGCTTCAGCTCGAGCACCTCGTCGGCGGGGTATGTGTTCTCCTTGAACTCGCCGGTCACCTCGGCCACCGCCTTCAGCGCGGAGCCGCGAATTTCGGCGAGCCTAGCCGCATTGATGCGGTTGACGGTTGCATTGGTGGTGGCGAGGGTGATCACGTCGCGCGGGGCGGGGCGTGCGCCCGCCGCGTTCAGCTCGCCGGCCTGATCGACGTCGACGACACCAAAGCGCACGGCCCCGAGGATCTGTTTGAAGCGATTGTCGCTCTGCCTGTGTACCTCGGTGAGCTCGATAGCTGCGAGCTCGGTTTGCTGCCAAACCTTCGCGTCGAAGAACCAGAGGGAGCGGTACGTATCGTGAAAGTAGGCGCGCTCGTGGGGGTCGCGCGGCGGCACGGGTGGTAGCTGAAAGGGATCACCAAACATGATGATCTGCACACCACCAAAGGGATCGTGTCGCTTGCCGCGGGCCTGGCGAAGCGAACGGTCGATCGCGTCCATGAGGTCGGCCGACACCATGGAGATTTCGTCGATGACGAGGGTGTCGATGGCGCCGAGTAGTTTCTTGAGTTCGGCGGGCTGATCGAGTGTGTGATCCGCGATCACGCCGGTCGGTAGACGTAGCAGAGAGTGGATCGTTTGCCCGCCGACGTTGAGGGCGGCTACGCCGGTGGGCGCGCACACGGCGATCGACTTGCTCGTGTTCCATGCAAGGTGGTTCAGAATGGTCGACTTGCCGGTGCCGGCTCGCCCGGTCACGAAGACGTGTTCGCGGGTGAGCTCGAGGCGTTCGTAGACGTCGAGCTGTTCGGGGGAGAGGGAGGGGCGGGCCACCTCATAAGGGTACCGTCGACTCTCGGTTCTAAAAATATGCGCGACAAGTTCCGCTTTTGAACGTCTCGTAAGCGGAACTTGTCGCGCATATTTTGTGTCAGCGAGCGCACGGCTTGATCCGGAGCTTGGCCCGATCCGGGGCTTTGGAAGACCCCGTGCCGAGATTATGCCGCAGGCAACTTGGTGTGGTGTGCCTTGACGGGCAGCAGCAGGAGTAGGCCCGCGAGCAGCACGAGGGCGATGCCGAGGATGCCGTAGAGCGCGGTGCCGCCGAGGGCGACCGCGACGGTGAACGCGCCGGGTGCGAGGAACGAGACTGCGCGGCCCGTCGTGGCGTAGAGGCCGAAGATCTTGCCCTCGCGGCCCGCGGGAATGAGGCGCGACAGGAACGAGCGGCTCGCCGACTGCACCGGGCCGACAAAAATGCACAGCACGAGCCCGAACACCCAGAACACCCAGGAGCCGAGCGGGGCGAGCACGAACACGAGCATCGCGGCCACGACCATGAGCAGGATCGACCACACCATGATCGCCTTCGCTCCGATGTGGTCTTCTGCGTAACCCGCGATGATCGTCGCGAGGCCCGCGACGATGTTGGCAGCGATCGCGAAGATGATCACAGTCGTGGGGTCGAAGCCAAAACTCAGGGCCGCGATTACGCCGCCGAACGTGAAGACGCCAGCGAGCCCGTCGCGAAACACGGCGCTCGCCACGAGAAACACGAGGGTCTCGCGAGCGTTCTTCCACAGGTCGGCGACGAGCCTAAAGAGTGTGCCGTAGGCGGTGAGAATGCCGCGCATGCCCGGTTTACGAGCGGGGTCTGCCTGAATTTCGGGCACCGCAAAGAACACGGGGATCGCGCTGACGGCGAACCACAGCGCAGCCACGACCATGGCGACGCGCACGTTCCAGCCGTTCTCGGGTGTGACGCCAAACCAGCCCTGCTCGGGGAAAATGAACCCGACGAGCAATATCGCGAGCAGTACGATGCCGCCGAGGTAGCCCATGCCCCAGCCGAAGCCCGAAACGCGGCCCACGTTTTTGTTGGTGGAGACCTGTGAAAGCATCGCGTTGTAGCTGACGCTCGCGAACTCAAAGGCGACGTTGCCGACCGCGAGGAGCACGAGTCCGAGCATGAGGAACTGCTGCTCGGGCGCGACGAGCACCAGCAGGGCTGTGCAGGCCACGACGACGGCCGTATTGACGCCCAGCCACAGCTTGCGCTTGCCAGCCGCGTCAGACAGTTGCCCCGTGACGGGGGCGAGCAGAGCAACTGCGATGCCCGCGATAAGGAGTGCGGTGCCGAGTTTCGCTGAGACGATGTGCTCTGGGCCGAACGCCTCTTGCGTGATGTAGACGCTGAAGACGAACGTGGTGACAACGGCGTTAAACGCTGCCGAGCCCCAGTCCCACAGTGACCATGCGAAGACCGTACGCTTCTTGATGGGGTGCGCTGCCGGGGTGCCGATGCCGCCAGGATCGCTGGGGCTACCGGGCAGTGGGGCGGGGTTCGCGGGGGCGTGCTCGCTCATGGGGCTAAGCGTATCGGGTGTCGCGCAGGAGGGTGCGTTGTGGCCTGGGCTGTCGTTCCTCGGGGAGAATGGGTTGCGAGTCTGAAAGTTGAGTGAGACTCGCTCAAGTTTTGTCAACTCGACTTGACTCTCGCTGAGCGTTTACTAAACTTGAGTCCATCGGGCTCAATCTCGGTGAGCGGTCCAAGCAGGGGCCAGTATGCCGAGATGAGTGACCACAAGACCAGGCGCACACTGCGCCCCAGCGTTAAACAAATTAAGGAGCTACGTATGTCACGTGCAGTTGGTATTGACCTCGGCACCACGAACTCGGTTGTTTCGGTTCTTGAGGGTGGCGAGCCCACCGTCATTGCGAACGCCGAAGGTTTTCGCACCACCCCCTCGATCGTTGCCTTCACGAAGGACGGCGAGGTGCTCGTAGGCGAGACCGCCAAGCGCCAGGCCGTCACCAACGTCGACCGCACGATCGCTTCGGTGAAGCGCCACATGGGCACTGACTGGAAGACCGACGAGATCGACGGCAAGCGCTACACCGCACAGGAGATCAGCGCGCGCACGCTCATGAAGCTGAAGCGCGACGCCGAGACCTACCTGGGCGACAAGGTCACCGACGCGGTTGTGACCGTGCCCGCGTACTTCAACGACGCCGAGCGCCAGGCAACGAAGGAGGCCGGTGAGATTGCGGGCCTCAACGTGCTGCGCATCATCAACGAGCCCACTGCCGCGGCCCTCGCCTACGGCCTCGACAAGGGCAAGGAGGACGAGCTGATCCTCGTGTTCGACCTCGGTGGCGGCACGTTCGACGTCTCGCTGCTCGAGGTGGGCAAGGACGACGACTTCTCGACCATTCAGGTGCGTTCGACCTCGGGTGACAACCGTCTTGGCGGCGACGACTGGGATCAGCGCGTTGTGGACTGGCTGATCACGCAGTTCAAGAGCTCGACCGGTGTTGACGTGTCGAAGGACAAGATTGCACTGCAGCGCCTCAAGGAGGCTGCAGAGCAGGCGAAGAAGGAGCTCTCGAACTCGATGAGCGCCCAGATTCAGCTGCCGTACCTCTCGCTCACCGAGAACGGCCCCGCGAACCTCGACGAGACGCTCACCCGCGCCAAATTCGAAGAGCTCACGAAGGACCTCCTCGAGCGCACCCGCAAGCCGTTCCAGGACGTCATCTCGGAGGCGGGCGTGAAGGTCTCTGAGATCGCACACGTCGTGCTCGTAGGTGGCTCGACCCGCATGCCTGCTGTCACCGAGCTCGTGAAGAGCCTCACCGGTGGCCAGGAGCCCAACAAGGGCGTCAACCCCGACGAGGTTGTGGCCGTTGGTGCTGCGCTGCAGGCTGGCGTACTGAAGGGCGAGCGCAAGGACGTTCTGCTCATCGATGTGACCCCGCTGAGCCTCGGTATCGAGACCAAGGGTGGCATCATGACGAAGCTCATCGACCGCAACACGGCTATTCCCACCAAGCGCAGCGAGACCTTCACGACGGCTGAGGACAACCAGCCTTCGGTCGCAATCCAGGTGTTCCAGGGCGAGCGCGAGTTCACCCGCGACAACAAGAATCTGGGCACGTTCGAGCTGACCGGCATCGCGCCCGCTCCCCGCGGCGTGCCGCAGGTTGAGGTCACGTTCGACATCGACGCCAACGGCATCGTGCAGGTGTCGGCGAAGGACAAGGGCACCGGCAAGGAGCAGACGATCACGATTTCGGGTGGTTCGACTCTCTCGAAGGACGACATCGAGCGTATGGTGCGCGAGGCTGAAGAGCACGCTGCAGAAGACAAGAAGCGCCGCGAGTCGGCTGAGCAGCGCAACAATGCTGAGCAGCTCGCGTACTCGGTCGAGAAGCTGATCTCGGAGAACGAGGACAAGCTGCCCGAGGACGTCAAGACCGAGGTGCAGGGCGACCTCGACGCGCTGAAGCAGGCTCTGGCCGGCGAAGATGACGACGCGCTCAAGGCAGCTGCAGACAAGCTCGGTGAAAGCCAGGGCAAGCTGGGCGAGGCAATCTACGCCGCCGCACAGGCTGAAGCCCCCGAGGCTGGCGCCGAAGAGTCGAACGATGACGACGTTGTTGACGCCGAGGTCGTTGAAGACGACGAGGAGAAGAAGTAAGCATGACGAACGAGGAACAGCACAACGGTGACGTTCCTGCAGCAGGGTCGGAGGCAAATGCCTCCGGCCCTGTGCCGCAGGAGGGCGACTTCACGGTAGAGGACATCTTGAACGCTGAGCAGAACGCTGACGCGGCCGATGCTGCTTCGGGCGCATCAGATCAGGTGCCGGATCAGGGCGAGAACGGCGGCGGCGACGAGTCATCTGCGAGTGACGCCGAGAACCCCTACCTCGAAGACCTGCGCCGTCTGAGCGCAGAGTACGCGAACTACCGCAAGCGCACCGAGGCAAATGCCGCGGTCGAGAAGCAGCGCGCAGTCGCGGCGGCCGTCTCGCCGATGCTGTCGGTGCTCGACGACCTCGACCGCGCCGAGCAGCACGGCGACCTCCCCGAGGGATCGGCGTTCGCGACGATCGCGCAGAAGCTGCGCGGCACGCTCGAAAAGCTCGGCCTCGAGAGCTACGGCGAGAAGGGTGAAGCCTTCGACCCGCAGTTCCACGAGGCGATTGCCCAGGTGCCGGTGCCCGGCACTGAAGAGCACACGGTTCTTGACGTAATCGAACGGGGCTACCGGATCGGCGAAGTCGAGCTGCGCCCCGCCAAGGTCGCGGTGGCGGTGGGGGCTGATGGCTAGTCAAGATTGGCTTGAGAAAGACTTCTACAAGACGCTGGGTGTGCAAAAAGGTGTCACCGATGCAGAGCTGAAGAAGACCTATCGCAAGCTCGCCCGCAAGTATCACCCCGACTCCAACCCGGGTGATGCCGCCGCCGAGGCGAAGTTCAAGGAGATCAGCGAGGCATACTCGGTGCTCTCTGACGCAGAACAGCGCTCTGAGTACGACCAGATTCGTGCCATGGGCATGGGCGGCGCCAGGTTCACCTCGGGTGGCGGCGGTGGTCAGGGCTTCGACGACATGTTTGGCGGCATGTTCGGCGGCGGCGCTGGTCGTGGCGGCCACTACGGTGCACAGGGCGGCGGCCAGGGGTTCGAAGACATCTTCAACATGTTTGGGGGCGGCGCACGCGGCCCCCAGCCCGGCCGCGACGTGCAAGCGTCGACCACGCTCGACTTTGAGACCGCAGTCAGCGGCGACACTGTCACGCTGCAGGCTCCTACGGGCACCGTCAAGGTGAAGATTCCCGCGGGCGTCGCAGATGGCCAGAAGATTAAGGTGCGTGGCAAGGGTGAGCCGAGCCCCAATGGTGGCCCGGCAGGCGACCTGATCCTGACCATCGCGGTGCGCAAGCACCCGGTGTTCGAGCGTGATGGCCAGCACCTGCGCCTCAAGCTGCCGGTGACCTTCTCGGAGGCGGCGCTCGGGGCAACAGTAGAGGTGCCCACTCTTGGTGGCGCGCCGGTCAAGCTGAAGATTCAGCCCGGGACTCCGAGCGGCCGCGTGCTGCGGGTGAAGGGCCGAGGCGTCACCAGCTCGAAGGGCGTCGGCGACCTACTCGCCGAGGTTCAGGTGGTTGTGCCCAGCCACCTGTCTGACGCGGCGCGTGAGGCCCTCGAGGCGTTTCGCGCGGTCGAACCGAGCGAGAACCCCCGCGAGGATCTGCTGGCCCGCTCACACGGGTAGGCGCGGGCGGGCGGCCACACGCCGCCCGCCCCCCCCAAGTTTTACTGCAACACCCGCTGCACAGCGAACGGAGAAGGCACATGGCGCACGAGCAGCTCGACCGCTACACCCCGGTCTTTGCGATCGCCGCCGCCGCAGGCCTCGCCGAGATGCACCCCCAAACCCTGCGGCAGTACGACCGCATCGGGCTCGTGTCACCGCAGCGCACCCGCGGCAACACCCGCCGCTATTCACTGCACGACGTTGCCCAGCTGCGCGAGGTGGCCCGGCTGTCGGCCGAGGGCCTCAGCCTCGAGGGGATCCGGCGCGTGTTTCAGCTCGAAGCGCAGGTGCGCGAGCTTGAGACGCGCGTGCGCGATCTCGAACGCGCGCTCACCGAAGAGCAGCTTCGGCGCCCAGACAGGCGGGTCTTTGCCGCCGGATCCGCAGGCGGCGAAGTCATCACGCTGCACCGTGGCACGCGCGTGCGACGCGCGGCCGAAGTTGTGGTGTGGAAGCCGTGAGCGCGGCCGCGGCACCAGAGCCTACGCTGCCCGACATCGAGGCGTTCTGCGCGCAGCTCACGCGTGACCCTGACTTCGACGCCGACGAACTGCGCGCCTACGACGCGACCGATCTGCTGCTGCTGTCGGACGCTGCCGGTGTGCTGCGCGACATCGCGGCGCGTTCACAACGCGGCCCAGGCGAGCTCGTGATCATCGGCGACCGGCACGGCGCGCTCACGCTCGGGGCGGCGGCGCTTCTGGGGTCGCTCCGGATCCGCACTCACCAAGACCCCGTGCTCGCCGAGCGCGCCCTCGCGTCGAACGCGCAGCGCTTAGACTCCGATCACGCCGCGGGAGCGCAAGGTGTAGATTCTGGTCATTCTGCGGGAGCGCGACGTTCAGGTTCTGGTCATTCTGCGGGAGCGCAGCGTTCAGGTTCTGGTCATTCTGCGGGAGCGCAGCGAGTCGCAGAATCCACCTTCACTGAGGCCTACCAGTCGCACGAGTTGGGCGCGGAGCTCTTGACCGGGGCAAAACTGGTGCTCGTCCAGTTGCCGCGCGGGCTCGAAGCGCTCACCGAGATCGCGTGGGCGATCGCGCGCTACGCCGACCCTAACGTGGTGGTGCTCGCTGGTGGCCGAGATAAGCACATGAGTCGCCGCATGAACGAGGTCCTGGCCGAGCACTTCACCGACGTCACAGCGGGCCTCGGCTGGCGTAAGTCGCGCGTGCTCACCGCGACGGGGTCGCGCGGTGCCGGTAGGGCTAACACTGGCGGTGCTAGTGCTGGTGGTGCTACTGCTGGCACCGACGGCTCCGCCCCCTTTCCGAAGTGGGGCAGCGACCCCGCGCTCGAGTTTCAGGTTGCGGCGTTCGGGCAGACGTTTGGCGGCCCCACGCTCGATCACGGCAGCCGGCTGCTGTTGCAGACGCTGCGCAGCGACCCGCCGCGGGGACTAGGCGCTCCCGCCGCGCAATCATCAGACCCTGCTGAGCTGGGCGAGCGCGGCGAGCTGGGCGGGCGAAGCGAAAAGCCAGGCGTCACACCTGCCGACGCGGCGACCCCGTACAGCGTGGTTGACCTGGGGTGCGGCAATGGTGTGCTCGCAGTGTCGGCGGCGCTCGCCTGGCCGGGCGCACGGGTGACGGCGACCGACCAGTCGGCCGCCGCAGTGAACGCGACCCGGCTCACGGCAGAAGCCGCAGGGGTCGGGCACCGCGTCACCGTGCACCGAGGCGACGCACTCGAAGCGGTGCCAACCGGCGCCGCCGACCTGATCTTGCTCAACCCGCCGTTTCACACCGGTGCAACCGTGCACGCGGGCGTCGCGCACCGGCTCATCAGGTCATGCACGCGCGCGCTCGCGCCCGGTGGTGAACTGCGCATCGTATTTAACTCACACTTGCGATACCGACCGCTCGTCGAGCAAGTGATCGGCGCAACGAGAGAGCTCGCGCGCGACCGCACGTTTACGGTGCTCTCAGCCGTCAAACGCTAACCCACGCAGGCGCTCGCATCGAGGGCTCCTTGTTAGAGTTGCGCCGATAGAGCACTTGTCATTCTGCGCCGATAGAGCATTTGTCATTCTGCGCCGATTGAGCATTTGTCATTCTGCGCGCAGTCGCAGAATCCAGGGTGGGTCCTGCGACTCGCTGCGCTCGCGCAGGACGACAGGTGAGGCTGTGGCGCGTGGGCGTGCAGGACGACAGGTGAGGCTGTGGCGCGTGGGCGTGCCGGACGACGGGTGAGGCTGTGCCCGTGGGCGCGCAGGACGACAGGTGGGGCTGTGGCGCGTGGGCGTGCAGGACGACTTCAGCAGCTACTGCGCTGCAGATTAACCGGCTTGCGCGCCGCCGTCGGCAGAGCCGACATCGTCGGTCTGACCACCGCCAGCACTAGCAACATCAGCGCCAGCAGCACGAGCGGCGCGGTCGCGCCCGCGAATCAGGTCGCCCACCGTGAAACGGTGCGAGCGCCGACCGTAATCGTCGGCCGTGATGCCGCTCAAGAAGATTCCGGGATCGACTTCGAGTGCCGTCGCCAACCGCACGAGTGATTCGGCGGTGGGGCTCGAGTCGCCGCGTTCGATCTTGCCGATGTTGGTCCAGCTGATCTCAGACAGCTGCCCAAGGTCTTCGAGCGAGATACCCAGCTTGCGGCGCACAGCCCGAACACGGCCACCGATTTTGAGCGCGGCAGCAGACTTGGTTTTGGGCATGACATAAGACTGACGGGATCAAGCTAACACCACCAGCCCGTTACCACCCAGGTGGTTTGCACCTAGTATGTTTGCACCCAAAGTGTTTACGCACACTGATGGCGATCCGGAGCCTCTCAAAACCCGATTGCCACCTTTTGCGCAGATTGTAAGCGACCCATCAATACACTGGAGCCTGTCTGAAATTGCGTGCACCGAGACATTAAGGACCCAGAACTTCGTGAGCCAAGCTACCCCTCAGCGACCGATGCGTATTCTGCTCGGCTGCGACACGTTCTTGCCCGACGTCAACGGTGCGGCGAGGTTCGCAGAGCGCCTCGCAGCGGGGCTCGTGAGCCGCGGCCACGACGTGCACGTCGCCGCGCCTTCGAAGACGCACGCCACCGCGGGCACGTTCATCGAAACGATCGAGGGCGAGCAGATGACCGTGCACCGGTGGGCGAGCTGGCGCTGGTACCCGCACGACTGGCTACGATTCGTGCTGCCGTGGCGGGCGCGCCCGCAGGCGCGCAGGCTGCTCGACCGGGTGCGGCCCGACGTGATCCACATTCAATCGCACGTGATCATTGGGCGCGCGCTCGCGATCGAGGGCCGCAAGCGTGGCATTCGTATCGTGGCGACCAACCACGTGATGCCCGAGAACGTGCTCGACTTCACCCTGCTGCCCGAGCGCGCCAAGCGCGTGTTCGTGCGCTGGGGCTGGCGCGCCGCCGACCGCGTGCTGCGCCTCGCGTCTGCCGTGACGACTCCCACGCGTCGCGCCGCCGACTTTCTCGAGCGCAACACGCACCGACGTGGTGTGCTGCCGGTGAGCTGCGGGCTGCGCGCCTCTGACTACGATTCGGTCGTGGGCAAGCGCACCGAGAACAAGATCGTGTTTGTGGGCCGCGTCACCCTCGAAAAAGAGATTGACGTGATCTTGCGCGCGCTGCCGCGCCTTGACCCTGCCCTTGCGGCCACGTTCACTATCGTCGGTGACGGTGACCAACGTAAGAGTCTCGAGAAGCTCACCGCCGAGCTGGGGATTGCCGACCGCGTCACATTTACGGGCCGCGTGTCTGACGCCGAGCTGCGCGCACACCTCACGGGCGCGAGCGTGTTTGTGATCGCCTCGATCGCCGAACTGCAGTCGATCGCCACGATGGAAGCGATGGCGTCGGGCCTTCCCATTATCGCTGCCAACGCGATGGCCCTGCCACACCTGGTGCACGAGGGCGAGAACGGCTTTCTGTTTCAGCCCGGCAACGACCGTGAGCTCGCAGACCGCATCACGACCGTGCTCGAGTACGAGCCCGCCGAGTACGAAGCGATGCAGCGCGCATCGCTCGAAGCCGTCAAGGTGCACGACATCGACCGCACGCTCGACACGTTCGAAGCGCTCTACCGGGGCCAAGAGGTCACACGCTAATGCACGTGCTGATCGTCACCGACCAGCACCCCGATTCGCTCGGAGGTGTGCAGGTGGCGATCCGGCTGCAGCGCAAGTACCTCGAGCGTCTGGGGCACCGCGTCACGGTCGCGGCCCCGGCTCTGCACCGGGCGGGGTACGAAACGTCGGCTCCGGATCGCGCCGCCTACATCGACCTGCCGTCGCGGGCGATCACGCGTGACCGCGAGTACGGCATGTCGTGGCCCAGCGCCCGCACTGACCGTGCGCTTGCGACGGCGCTGCGCGCCCTGCCGCCCGTCGATCTCGTGCACGTGCAGGGCGACTTTTGGGGTGCAATGATTGGGCTGCGTGCAGCGCGCGGGCTGGGTGTACCGGTCGTGCACACGATGCATAATCACGTTGACGAGGGCACCCGTGCGGTAACGCCCGTGCCGGGGCTCGCTGCGCTCGCGTTCGCGGGGCTGCGAGGTTGGCGCACGCTCGCTCTCGGTCGCGTGCGCGGTGGTGGTGCAGGTGCTGTTGGCGCTGCTGCGGCGCGTGGGGCGTGGCGCTACCTCGCCGAGCTCGCGGCAGAGGCTGCCGTCGTCACGGCGCCGTCGCAGCACTTCGCGGCGCTGCTTGAGGCACGGGGTGTGTGCTCCCGAGTGCTCGTCACCCCGGGCGGTGTCGACGATGAAGCAATCGAGGCCGCCCGCGCGGTGCCGCGCACGGCCCGCGTACGCCCCAAGCTCGTGTGGCTCGGGCGCATGAGTCATGAAAAGCGCGTGCTCGAGTTTATTGAGGCTATCGCCCAGTCGGGCATTGACGCCGACGTCACGCTGCACGGGGCCGGCTTGCTGCTGCCGCGCGTGCGAGAGCGGGTCGCCGAGCTCGGGCTCACGAATCGGGTGCACCTCGCCGGCCCGGTGCCCTACGCGGGCGCGCTCGCGGCGATGCACGACGCCGACGCGCTCGTGCAAACGTCGATCGGGTTCGAGACGCAGGGGCTCACCCCGTTCGAAGCGGCCGCCCTCGGCACACCCACGATCTTCTGCGACCCAGAGATCGCACACGATGTCGCAGTGGCTCCCGCCTGGGTGGCTGGCGGCGGCACGGTCGCTGACCTCGCAGATGTGCTGCGCGCTGCGGTCGCGCAGCTCGCTCTGGGCGCTGGGGCAGGATCCGGATCGAAGGGGGATATCGAGCCGGGCCTCGGAGCTCCCGACGGCGCAGTTCCCGACGCCACGGCAGAGGGCACTTCCGCACCGAACAGGGTCGCGCCCGACGCGGGCAGCGCGTTCTTGCAGTCGCGGCGCATCGAGTTGATGCTCGAGGCCTACGAGATCGCCCTCAAGACCGTGCGTAGCTGACACCGGTCGAGGAAAGTAAAATATGCGCGACTAATTCCGCTTCTGGGCCAGCTTTAAGCGGAATTAGTCGCGCATATTTTTCGTGTACAGGGGTTAGAAGCGCCAGACGGCGGCTTCGAAGCCCGCGGGGGCCTGCGGTACCCAGTTTTCCTCTTTGCTCACGAGGCCCGAGCCGCCGGGGCTGTTCGACTGAATGATCGTGAACGTGCCGTCGCCGTTGACCTCGGTGATCATGACGGTGTGCACACCGGTGACCCATGACGAGGGGGAGGCCATGAACTCGTACTGAATGATGTCGCCGGGAGCGGCAGTCGCGAGGGTCATGCGGGTCGCATTGTTGTAGTTGGTGACGGGGTCGCCGCCGCCGGTCCAGGCACCGCCGCCCGCGCGGATCCAGCGCTGGGCAGACATAATGCACTCGCCGGGCTGGCTCCAGCCGGTGGGACGGCTCGTGCCGACCTCTTCTTCAGCGAGCGCGATCGAAGCCGCGACGTCGAAGCCCGAGGGGACCTCGGCGACCTCTTCGATAGCGAGAACAGAGTCGATCGCGACGCCTGCAAGGGCGTCGCCGTCGGTCGCGAGGGACTGTGCGACGGCCGCCGCGGGCAGCGCCGCAGAACTCGAAAAGTCAGTGACGGGAACCTCAGCGTACGAGGGTGCCGTGCCGAACGCGAAGGTAATGGAGGCTACAAACCCCACGACCAGTGCTTTGGCCTTGGCAGAAAACTTCACGTACTTTAACTCCTTGATTCCAACTGAAAAGCGCCGGGCCGTGGCCCGAGCGCCTCACCTAGTATGCGTTACCGTTCTGTTACTTTCAAGTTATTCGCGAAGATTTTCGGGTTCTGTGCGCGAGCTGTGTGCACTCGGCGTGTGTCGATTCGGGCCTGCGCAGTGAACACGCTAGACTTGCGAGCGCTGGCTTTTGCCAGTTCAGGAGGATTCGCATAGCGGCCTAGTGCGCACGCCTGGAACGCGTGTTGGGTGTTAAAGCCCTCAGGGGTTCAAATCCCCTATCCTCCGCCGTAAAGAAATAGCCCCCGACCTGACGCTTTGAGCCAGGGCCGGGGGCTTTTTCGTGAGAGCTTGCAGCTTATTGAGCGCAGCGTGCTGAAGCATGGCCAAGTTTCGGGCAGTAGTGCGCTCGGGTGGACTGCTCTGGTACCGTCGCTTGGAGGGTGTCCAAGCGATATTTGTCGTTTTGTGAGCGCTCGACAAGCCCCGCCCGTATGAGTTGTTAAAGGACACGCAGATGACTGACGAGACCCCGCAGAAGCCCGCCGCTGACTGGTACCCCGACCCGAGCGGCACCGGTCAGCTGCGTTACTGGGACGGCGAGCAGTGGACCCAGCAGCTGCGGTCGGCTGACGCCGTAGCCGAGGCCGCGGGAAGCGCAGACTCTGCATCGAGCATTCCTCCTGCCCCCGTTGCGCCCGAAACGGCACAGGCCGGAGACACTGCCGTGCTCGGTGGCACCGCCAACTACGGTGCGGGTTTCGCGGGTGTGGGCGCGGCTGGTGGACCTGCCGCTCAGAGCACGCCGGCGGCCCCGTTCAACGGTCAGCAGTATGGCAAGCAGCAGCACGCGCACTCGGGCCAGGCCGGTTTCTTCCGCAGCCTGTTTGACCTGAGCTTTGCGGCCGAGCGATCGGTCACCACGAGCTTCGTGAAGGTGATCTACGTGATCGGCATCGTGATCGCCGTGCTCAGCTGGATCGGCACGGCCCTTCTGCTGTTCATCATGGGCGGTATCTCGAGCGCTGCGGTCTCGGCGTTTGGCGGTAGCGGCGGTGGCGGCATGATGATCTTCGGCGTGCTCGCGCTGATCTTCGGCTGGATCCCCGGCTTCATCAACGTCATTCTGCTGCGCGTGGGGCTCGAGTTTGTGACCGCTCAGATTCGCACTTCGCAGCACACGGCTGAGCTCGTGCGCCTGGGACGCGCGGCGGCAGAGAAGTAGCGAACACTGAAGTAGCCAACACTGAAGTAGCGAACACTAAAGTAGCGAACACTACCTCGCTCTCGCACTGCTAGTGGGGCCACAGGCGGTGGTTATACAGACGTATAACCACCGCCTGTGGCCCCACTTGCGTTGTACGCTGAGCTACGACGTGAGGCTCGACAGGCGTTCGATCGCGGTGCGCAACACTGTTTCATCTTTCACAAACGTGAACCGCACCCAGTCCTTGAGGGCATCGGCCGTCGGTGAGCCCGCCCGACAAAACGCCGACACGGGCACACACGCCACGCCGACCGCCTCGGGCAGAGCCCGCGCAAACGACGCCCCGTCTATGACAGGTTCGCCAGCGAGCGCCGACACCGCCGCGAACAACGGCGCGGCATCTGCGCACACGAAGTAGGTGCCGCCAGGCCGCACTGGCGTAAGCCCCGCCGCGCGCAGCCCGTCGATGAGCAGCTCCATGCGGGCGGCGAGGCTGTCACGCAGCTCGGAGATCGCAGCGTCGCCAGAGCTTGCACCAGTGCTTGCGCCAGTGCTCGCGCCATCGCCCGCGCCCGCCTCTGCGAGCGCCTGCGCGATCGCCGGCTGAAACGGCGCCCCGCCCGAGTAGGTCAAGAACTGCTTCACGGTGGCGACCGCGTCGATGAGCTGCGCGGGCCCCGTCACCCAGCCGATCTTCCACCCCGTCAGCGAGAAGGTCTTGCCCGCCGACGAGATCGTGAGCGTGCGCTCGGCCATGCCCGGCAGCGTCGCGATCGGCACGTGCACGGCCCCAAACGTGAGGTGCTCGTACACTTCGTCAGTAACGACGATGGCCCCTACGCGCTTCGCCGCCGCTGCCACCGCTTCGAGCTCGGCGCGGGTCAGCACAGTGCCCGTCGGGTTATGCGGCGTGTTCACGAGAATCAACCGCGTACGCGGCCCGACCGCGCGCTCCAGCGCGGCGAGATCGACCGCAAACCCCGATCCGGAACTTGCCGAAGCGCCCGCAGCGCCCGCAGCGCCCGCAGCGCCCGCAGCGCCCTCGGCGCCCTCGGCTTCGAGGCCCGCAGCTGGCACGAGCGGCACGGTCACGTGAGCCGCGCCCGCGAGGGCGATCGACGCGGCGTGCGCGTCGTAGAACGGTTCGAGCGTCACCACCTCGTCGCCCGGGCCCGCGAACGCCGTAATCGCGGCCGCGAGGGCCTCGGTCGCGCCAGCGGTCACGAGCACCTCGGTCTCGGGATCGAACGCGAGGCCATAGTGCCGCGCCTGATGCGCCGCGATCGCACGCCGCAGCTCGATGATGCCGCGACCGGGCGGGTACTGGTTCTGTCCGCTCCGGATCGCCTCTATCGCAGCCTCTCGCACCCATTCGGGGCCGCCTGTGTCGGGGAACCCCTGGCCGAGGTTCGCGGCGCCCGTGCGGGTCGCGAGCGCCGTCATCTCGGCGAAAATCGTGGGGGCGGGTTGGCCGGTGGCCGACAGCAGACCGGTCGCGGCCGCAACGTCACGCCACCTTGCATTCATGCGCTCATTCACGCTCACCAGTGTAGGGGCGGCGCACTGCGCTGTCGGCGTGTGAAGACTGACGTTACGGCTGAGGGCGTGTTACGCCTGGCCGCGGTTGCGCTGGCGCACCGCACGCGGCGGCCGCCCGCCCAAGAACGATTCGCTCGAGTCGACAATGAACCCCTGCTCGAGCGCCTCGCGCCCAATCAGCATGCGAAACACCATTTCTTCGCGGTCGGTGAGTGTGAGCTGCACCTCGACCTCGCGACCCACGAGACCGAGGGTGGTGAGCACCACGGGCCGCGACTCGGCGTGACCCGACGAGCTGCGCACGATGCGGTGATCGTGCACCGGCAGCTCAACCGATACGGCGTCGCGATCGTCGACCTGCCAGGGCTGCACCTGAAACCGCACCCACGGCGCGCCGTCGCGCTCAAACTCAACAATCTCGGTCGCGTGTAGCGCAGAGGTTTGTGCGCCGGTGTCGATCTTGGCCTTTATCCAGGGCACGCCGATTCCGTCGAGGCGCACCCATTCACGCCACCCCGTAAGAGTGCTTGAATAGGGGAGTCCGTTCACGCTTCTATCTTGGCAGGTATTCACGGTGAAACTTGCGATTCTTTCGCGCGCCCCGCAGGCATATTCGACGCAGCGCCTCGTGGCGGCCGCCGAAGAACGGGGGCACAGGGTACGCGTGCTCAACACGCTGCGCTTTTCGATTGACCTCGCGGGCGACGAGCCAGACCTCGCATACCGCGGCAAGCAGTTGAGCGATTACGACGCGATTCTGCCGCGCATCGGCAACTCGATCACCTACTTTGGCACGGCGGTCGTGCGACAGTTCGAGCAGATGGACGTGTACACGCCCAACACCGCGAACGGTATCTCGAACTCGCGCGACAAGCTGCGCGCCATTCAGATCCTGTCGCGGCACAACATCGAGATGCCCGCGACCGCGTTTGTGCGCAACCGCGCCGACGTGCGCCCCGCGATCGAGAGCGTCGGCGGCGCCCCCGTCGTCATTAAGTTGCTCGAGGGCACCCAGGGCATCGGCGTGATTCTGGCCCCCGAAGTGAAGGTCGCCGAAGCGATCATCGAGACACTGCATTCGACCCGCCAAAACGTGCTCATTCAACGTTTTGTGAAAGAGAGTCGCGGCCGCGACGTGCGCGCCCTCGTGGTGGGCGACCGGGTTGTCGCAGCGATGCGCCGCACCGCGGCGGGCGATGAGTTTCGCTCGAACGTGCATCGCGGCGGCTCGGTTGAGGCCGTCACGCTCGATGCTGAGTATGAGCAGGCGGCCGTGCGCGCCGCGCAGATCATGGGGTTGCGCGTCGCGGGCGTCGACATGCTCGAGGGCGACGAAGGCCCGCTCGTGATGGAAGTCAACTCGTCGCCCGGGCTGCAGGGCATTGAAGCGGCGACGGGGCTCGACGTTGCGGGCGCGATCATCGACTACATCGCAGGCCAGGTGAACTTCCCTGAGATCGACGTGCGCCAGCGGCTGTCGGTCTCGACGGGTTACGGCGTTGCCGAGCTCACCATGCACGGCTCAGAACACGTCGGTAAGACCCTCGGCGACCTGGGGTTGTGGGATCGGGACGTAACGGTGCTCACCCTGCACCGAGGCGTGCAGGTGATCCCCAATCCGCGCAAACACGTGGTGCTCGAGGCCGAAGATCGGCTGCTGTGCTTCGGCAAACTCGACGAAATGCGCGGCATGATCCCCGAGAAGAAACGCCGCCGCGCGCGTGTGCGTAAGCTGCCGCCCGGCGCGCAAGAACTCGCCGAGGGCTAACGACCGCGGCTGGGGCTTCGTCTACGCGCACACCTGCAATGCGCCCGGTAGCAGTGTGACCTCGAACGATGTCACCTTTCCAACATCGTCACCGTCGACCTCAAACGCGAGCGGTACCGGCAATGACACATGCACCCGGCGCGCGCGAAGGTGCGCCGTCGAGTCAGAACTCTCGGCCCCAGTCGCTCCCGAGAACAGTTGTTTGAGCCCGTTGTCCCAGACAAGATTGCGCATGGTGTCCAGCCAGGCTGCGACGCCGTCGGCACGCAGCAGAAGGAGATCGAGTTCGCCGTCATCGGGCTGCGCATCGGGGAGTAGCGTGATGCCGCCCTGGATGCTGCCGCAGTTAGCGACGAGGAGGGTATGCGCCTGCTCTTGCACGGCTTCTCCACTGTCTTGTGCGAGCGCGAATTCGACGATCTCGGTGCCTGTGGCCGCGCGCCCCAGCGACTCGACGTAGGCGAGCCAGCCAGCCTTGGCCTTCAACTCATCGTCAGTTTCAACAATCATCTGTGCGTCGAGACCGAAGCCCACCATGACAACAAAGCCGAGCTTCACGGTAGTTCCGTCAGCCGTAGTGACTGTTACCCGCCCCAGATCGAGCGGTGCACCGTCACTCTGCAAAGCGCGCTCAAGCGCTGCACGGGGGTTGCCCAGCGTAATACCCAGGTTGCGTGCCAGTAGGTTGCCCGTGCCCATAGGCACGATGCCGAGCGCAGCCTTCGGCGATCCGGACTCGCCCAAAAAATCGGCGACCGCGCGCACAGTACCGTCACCGCCCGCCGCGATGACCAAGCTACAGCCCTGCGCGACCGCGGCACGCGCGGCCTCGCGCCCGGGGTCATCTTCTGCGGTCTCAAACCACAGTACCTCGCGGGCAGCCGTGCGCGTGAAGGCTTCGTCGAGGGCGGTGCTCAGCACTTCTTTGCTGGTCTTAGACGGGTTCCAAACGATTCCGATTGCGTTCTTCATGGGGTCCCTTGGCTGAAACGGGCCTGCAAAATGAATGGGGTCGTACATCACCCATGACACGCGAGAAACTTGAGATGCGACTGGGAAAAGCCGGGTGGCACTGTCAGATCGCCGCGAGCAACCCCTTCCAGTACACACGCCACTGCTCGACCTCTTCACCGCTCGGCATGCCGTCGTGGTTGACGCTCAGCGTGACACGATCATCACCCTTGGGCGTGGCTGACACCTCAACACGGCCCATCCCGTCGAGGTCGAATCGCCAGAACGATCGTTTCTCGGTGCGCGACCTGCGCGGCTTCTGCACCGCGAAGCCGCGGTGCTCGGCGGCGCCTCCATGCACTGCTACCCAGGCGTCGATCGCAGCGTCGCGGTCGAGAACAAGCGTGCGACTTGCGCTCACACGAAACAACCCGTCTGAGCCCTGCCCGGGCACCCGCAACCCCGTATGTTGTTCGAAGGCGATCGCGACCCCCTGCGCCCACCAATCCACGCTCTGCAGGTCGTCGGGGAGCGCCGCCCGCGCGATCTTGGCGATCGCGGCGTGACCCAGTTTCTCGGCGCCCTGTGCGGCGAATAGCTCGAGCCAGCTAGCCCAAGTGCGCCCCGTCGCGCGCTCAATGGACGGCACGCTCGTGGCGCGCGTGCCGGTGTTGGCGGCCGCATCTGTGCTCATATCAGCTCCTTCGGTTATGCCGGTCATCATAACCCGCACCTCTGACATGCTTGAATGGGGTCATGCTGACGCAGGACCCCGCGCAGAGGCGCGCCGAAGGCCATGATCCGGATCGAACGCGTGCGCAAGCGACGAGCGAACGCGAGCACGCTGGCGGTGCCGGGGCGGCCCCGGCGCGTGAGGCACGCCGCTACGTCGAGCATGAGACCTCGCAGCATCGCGCGCCCAGTGAGTACGAGGACGAACCGAGGCTCGACGCGCAGACCGGGGCTCGCACAGCGCGCCAGGACCCCCTCGAATATCGGATCGACCTCGAACGCGTGCGCTTTTCGTCGTACTTCGCCAGGCTTTCTGACGTGACGCAGGTGATGCCGCAGTCGGGCGTTGGCCCCGTCATGCACAACCGGCTCACCCACTCGCTCAAGGTGAGCGCGGTTGCGCGAGTCATCGCCTCGCAGCTGGCGGGCAAGGTTGCGCGACACGAGGCCTACACCCGCGGCGAGTCACCGCTCGATGACGAGACAGGCCGAGTGCTGTCGCGGCTGGGTGGCTGCGACACCATCGTCGCGCAAGCCGCCGCGCACGCGCACGACCTCGGGCACCCGCCGTTTGGCCACCTGGGCGAACGCGTGCTCGATCGCGTCGCCCGTGAGCGGTTTGGGCTGGCGGAGGGGTTTGAAGGGAACGCGCAAACGCTGCGGATTCTGACGAAGCTCGACACCCTGGGACGCCAGTTTCCCGGCCTCAATCTCACCGCGGCGACGCGGGCGGCAACCCTCAAGTACCCCTGGACGCGGGGCGCCTGGCTCGGTGACACCGCCACAGCAATGCCAGCTGCGGGGCGCCCCCGCGGCGTCGGCGATGACCCGCTGAACGGCGCCGAAAAGTTTTCGGCCTACGCGCTCGAAGCCGACGAGATGGATGCGGCGCTCGCCGCCTTTCCCCGCATCAAACGGGGCATGCAGACCGTCGAATGCGCGGTCATGGATCTCGCCGACGACATCGCTTACGCCGTGCACGACCTCGACGACTTCACGCGGGCCGGGGTACTGCAGCACGCGGCTGTGTCGGGGGAGCTGCGGGCCTGGCTGGCCGGATCAACCGCGCTCGACGCCATGCACCGAGGCGAGCTGGCCGCGAGCTGGCGCACTCCGGGCCACTCGCTCGAACTGCTGTGGCTGCGGCTGCACGACAAAGACGGCTGGATCGCCGACCGTGAGGCGTTTGCGGCGGCGGTGCGCAGGGTCAGCGAAGAACTCGGTGACGGCCTGCTCGCCGTACCCTATGACGGCGGCATCGACTCGGAGCGGGCCGTCTCGGGGTTCACGCGACGCTGGATCGAGCACCTACGCACCTCGATCGTGGTCGAGGAAAACCCGAATGTACGCAGCGGCCCGGTGCGCCTGGGCCAGCAGGCTTGGCACGAGGTCGCGGTGCTCAAGTTTGTGCACGCCCACTTTGTGCTTGAACGCCCCGAGCTCGCGGGCCCGCAGCGAGGCATGGCGCGTATTGTTGAGCAGCTGACCCTCGGGTTTGATGATTGGCTCACCGATCCCGATGACGCGGGGCGGGCCCCGAGGCGACTGCTCGAGTGGGTGGCTGAGTCGACGGAGGCGACGTTCGCGCTGCGCGATAACCGCCCCGAACTGCTGCTCGGCGACACGAGTGACGCGGGGCTGTGGCGGCAGGGCCGCGCGCGGGCGATTCTCGACTACGTCGCATCTCTCAGCGACCAGCAGGCGGTCACGACGCACCGCAGTTTGATGGGCGGCGAACTCACCGGGTAGGCCGGGGGATGCAGGCTGCTCACGCAGGCTGCTCGCGCAGGCAGCGCGGTACCCTGGTGTGGTGAAGAACGAACGAAACGCCGCCCACCTCATCGAGCAACTCATTGAGGTGGGCCGCGACGCGGTCGCACGCGGGCTCGTGCTGGCGAGCGCTGGCAACCTGTCTGCGCGCGTGAGCGACACCGAGTTTGTCGTCTCGGGCAGCGGAACCTGGCTCGACCGCCTCACCCCCGCCGACTTCGCGACGCTCACCCTGGACCCGAGCGAAACCGGGGCCGCGCGCGAGGGCGGCGCGAAACCCTCAAGCGAGTGGAAGCTGCACCACCGCGCCTACCTCGCCCGCCCCGACATCGCGTGCGTACTGCACCTGCACCCGCGCACCGCGGTCGTGATGGCGAGCCTCGAGAAGCCGGTGCGGCTGCTCACGCTCGACCACGCGTACTACGTCGGCTCGATCGGCGTGACGCCCTTCTTCCACAACGGCACCGACGAGCTCGCTGACACCGCGGCCGAGGCGCTACGCGAGCACAACTGCGTGATCATGCAGCACCACGGCTGCTCGGTCGTCGCCGACTCGGTCGACATGGCGTACCGTCGCGCGCTCAACCTCGAAGACGCGGCCCAGGCGACCGCGCTCGCGTTGCAGCTCGGCGACACCGACACGGTGTTCCCTGCGGGCGACGCGACGCACGCGTAACCGCGGCTCGCTCTCGCTCCGGATCAGGGGTGCACCGCAAACTCCTGCGTCGCGTCCCACGGGGCCGCCCAACCCAGTTCGTCGAACAGGGTCGCGAGCACGATTCCGGTGAAGCCCCACACGATGTGCTCGCCGAGGCGCGGGGCTAACTTGAACGCGGCACCGCGGTGGGTGATGGTGGTTCCAGCCTGTGTGGCGCGGGTGAGCACCGACGTGCCGCGGGCGGCCGGTTCGAGCAGCTCGGCGACCGGCGCCCGAAACACGTCGACCGACTCGGTGTGATCTGCCGCGACCTCACTGGGGTTGTGCCACCACCCGATCACAGGGGTGACGAGGTTGTTGCTCACCGGCAGGTGGATCTCGGGGAGCTCACCGAGTACTTCGACGCCTGCAGGGTCGAGCCCGGTCTCTTCGTGCGCTTCGCGTAGCGCGGTTGCGACGGAGTCTGCGTCTTCGGGGTCCGCTCCGCCACCGGGGAACGCGATCTGACCGGCGTGATGCCGCATGCCCGTGGCGCGCCTGGTGAGTAGCACGTCAAGTTCAGCCGCCACGGGCATCGCGCTACCGCGCGCGGGCACACTGTCGAGCGCCCCAAACAGAATGAGCACGGCTGAACGCCGCATGGGGCGCGAAGCGAGCGGACCTTGCGGGTCAAAGTCGAGGCTCACCCCGCGCCGCATCAGCCCGCGCAGGTCGCGCAGCGCATCAGCTGGACTCGGGGTCATACGCCCAGCCTAGCGCGCTAGCTGCCCTCGATCAGCAGGTCGCTGATGCCCTCGGGCACACGCTGTGACCGCGCCCACGGCTCACGCTCGCGGCGCTCCACCCGCTTCACACGCTCGGTCTCTTCGGCGCGCACCTGCGTGAGCACCGCGATCACCGCGGCACGCTCAGCGTCCGACACCTGCTTCGTGATGAAGCGCACATCGTCACCCGTCAGGTGCGCATCGGCGTCACCCATTTCCTCCCGCCGCGCCGCATCGCGTGCCGACGCGTCGGGGGGAAGGAGGTCGGCGGTGCCGTGATCCGGAACTAGATTTTGCTCAGTCATCGTGCGCGCCTAGAGCGGAATGTTGCCGTGCTTGCGCGCCGGCATCTCGGCGCGCTTGCCGCGCAGGCCACGCAGCGCCTTGATGACCGCGAGGCGGGTGCCCGCGGGCTCGAGCACGTTGTCGAGCTCGCCGCGCTCGGCAGCGAGGAACGGGCTCGTCACGTCGGCCGTGTACTTCGCGGTGAGCTCGGCACGCAGCGCCTCGACGTCCTCGCCCGCAGCGGCCGCGGCAGCCAGCTCCTTGCGGTAGAGAATGTTTACGGCGCCGGATCCGCCCATCACGGCGATTTCGGCGGTGGGCCACGCAATGTTGAAGTCGGCGCCCATCTGCTTCGATCCCATGACGATGTAGGCCCCGCCGTACGCCTTGCGCGTGATGATCGTCACGAGCGGCACGGTCGCCTCAGCGTAGGCGTAGAGCAGCTTCGCGCCGCGGCGAATGACGCCCTGCAGCTCCTGGTCGGTGCCGGGCAGGTAGCCGGGCACGTCGACGAGGGTGAGGATGGGAATCGAGAACGCGTCGCAGAAGCGCACGAAGCGTGCCGCCTTTTCGCTCGCGTCGATGTTGAGCGTGCCCGCCATCTGGTTGGGCTGGTTCGCGACGATACCGACGGTGCGGCCCTCGACGCGGCCGAAGCCGATGAGCATGTTGGGGGCGAACAGCGGCTGCACCTCGAGGAAGTCGCCGCCGTCGAGGATCGCCTCGATGACCGTCTTCATGTCGTAGGGCTGGTTAGGGCTGTCGGGGATCACCTGGTTGAGCTTGCGGTCGAGATCGGTGATCTCGAGTGCCGTGTCGGTGTCGTAGACGGGCGCCTCTGCCAGGTTGTTGTCGGGCAGGTAGCCGATGAGGGTGCGCGCGTAGTCGAGGGCGTCGTGCTCGTCGCTCGCGAGGTAGTGGCTCACGCCGCTCTTCTGGTTGTGGGTGAGCGCGCCGCCGAGCTCCTCGAAGCCGACGTCTTCGCCGGTGACGGTCTTGATCACGTCGGGGCCGGTGACGAACATGTGGCTCGTCTGGTCGACCATGATCACGAAGTCGGTGAGGGCGGGGGAGTAGACCGCGCCGCCAGCCGAGGGCCCCATGATGATGGAGATCTGGGGGATCACGCCCGAGCACATCGTGTTGAGCTTGAAGATGTTGGCGTACTTTGACAGGGCGACGACGCCCTCCTGGATGCGGGCTCCGCCCGAGTCGAGGATGCCGAGGCAGGGGGCGCCCGTCTTGAGCGCGAACTCCATGGCCTTAACGATTTTCTCGCCGGCGACCTCGCCGAGCGAGCCGCCAAACGTGGTGAAGTCCTGCGAGTACACGACAACCTGGCGGCCGTGAATGGTGCCGGCGCCGGTGACGACCGAGTCACCGAAGGGGCGTGAGTTTTCCATGCCGAAGCCGTGTGTGCGGTGCTTCACGTACTTGTCGAACTCGACGAACGAGCCGGGGTCGAGCAGTGCCGTGATGCGCTCGCGCGCGGTCATCTTGCCGCGGGCGTGCTGCTTGGCGGCGGCGGCCGCGTCGCGGTCACCCACCGCCTCTTGGTACTTCTGGCGGTGGTCGGCGATGCGACCTGCGGTCGTAGCGAGGTCGTTGATGTCTCCAGTCACGCATGCCAGCCTAGCGCGGGCTGCTGCCCGTATCCCTTATATAAGCTCCAATGGAATCGCGATTCCTTCGTTGAAACCCTACGGGTGGGGTTGTTGGCGGGCTCCTAAGCTAACTGCACGCGAGAGTGCGAGCTTCCTTTTCGCTCACAAATTGGTTGTGCTTGGAGCGCAATAACCTTGGTGCAAATGTTGTGGTGAATTGGCCCGTCTACCGACCACTTTTGTACCAACAAACTAGTCGTTCCTGCGGTGTGGAAACTTTGGTGCAAATGTTGCGGCGATGCGGCCTGTTCACCAACCACTTCTGTACCAAAATTCGATGCGAGGGCACAGCGGAGCGTGACGGGGACCTGCGGCGCGGGGCAACAGCGTGACATGTTGTCCACAGGTCGCGTATTAGACGCAAATTCGAGAGTTATGCACAACCGTGAACTGACCCTACACATGGCCCCGACCGCTCTCGATAGTAGAAGCATGCGTGACCGATACTACGAAGAGCCCAATACCCCCAAGGCCCCAAGCTTGAGCCGGGCGGGTGCGCGTGCCGAGGGCCTCACCGATTGGCAGTGGCGCAGCCCGAACCTCGCGCGGCCGTTTCATGGTGTCAGAACATTCCCCGTGGACCGGAGCCCAACACAAGAAGCTCAGCGCCCACAACCCACCCACCCCGCGAAGCAATGGCGTGAAGAACACATTCAGCGCGCACTGGCGTACACCAAAGTGATGAAACCTGGTGAATTCTTCGCGGGCATCACTGCCGCGATCATCTGGAAGCTGCCGGTGCCTATCAATACACGAGCACCACAATTAGTCGAGGTGGGCGTTTGTGAGGGGCAGCCGTTCCCTCGTCGGCGGGGAGTCAAGGGCAGACGATTCGTAGCACGCCTTATCTCGGTCGTGCGAAAGGATCTACTGCCCACTCTTGACCCGTCGAGCATTTGGGTCACATACGCCCCCGCCCTCCGGTTGCCAGATCGCGTCGCACTGGGTGACGGCATTATTCATACCCCGCGCGTCGGGGGCAACCTAGGTCCACGGCCTAGGTTGGCCCACGCAACGCTGGCACGTCTCATGGCCGAGACCCAGCAGCGCGAACGGCGCGGCCGCCCGCTTCTGCGCGAGGCACTGCCGCTTCTGCGCACGGGCAGCGCCTCGGCGCCCGAGAGCCACCTGCGGCTACTGCTTGTCGAAGCCGGGTTGCCAGAACCCAGCCTCGATGTCGACGTCTACAATACTGCGGGTCGATATCTCGGCACGAGTGAGTGCGCGTACCCCGATATCAAGTTTGCGCTCGAGTACGAAGGCGACCACCATCGTACCGAGAGTAAACAGTGGAGCCGTGATGTCGACAAAGGGAGTGACTATGAAGAGGGAGGGTGGTTCATGCTACGCATCACGGCTGACCTGCAGTATCGCCGACGCTACGAGCTCATCGAGCGTGTCAAAGCCCGCATGATCATGCGCGGCTGGCGCCCATAACCGGCACGCAGCCCCCACGCCGCGGGCAACAGGGCTACGCTCGTGAACTATGGAATTGAAGCGAACGCGCGAACTGCTGCCCGAGGTGCTGTGGCGCGAGGCGTCTGCCTCGACGAACGCCGAGCTGCGTGATCTCGCGCAGGATCGCGCCCGCGCTGGCGCCCCGCTGCCGCACGGCGCCCTGCTCGCGACCGATAACCAGACCGCCGGTAGAGGCAGGCTCGATCGCGGCTGGGTGACGCCGCCCGGCTCGGCGCTCGCGATGTCGGTGCTCGTGCGCGGGTTTGGGCTGCACCCGCAACACGGTCACAGGGAACACGAGCAGCACCACCACCAGCACGAGCACCAGCACGAGCAAGGCAGCGGCTCCGTCGCGCCGAACGTGGCGTTCGCGCAGTGGGGCGAGTTCGGCCCCGCCTGGCTGCCACTCATTGCCGGGTCGGCGGTGCAGGCGGCCCTGCAACCCCTCTTCACCGCCGCGTGCGACGGCGAGACCGACGGCTACACAGACGACCTCGTCGGCTTTGAGCAGCGCGAAGTGCTGCGCGTGGGGGTGAAGTGGCCCAACGACGTGCACGTACGTGACGAAGACGACGCGATCGCTGGCCGCCCGGGCAAGAAGCTGTGCGGCATTTTGTGTGAGCTGTTGCCCGACGGCAGTGCGATCGTGGGCATGGGGCTCAACGTGCTGATTCCCGAGTGGGAACTGCCCACTGGCCGCGCCACTTCACTGCTGGCCGCGGGCGCCGCGGTGGGCGGTGCCGAGAGTTTCGCGGATCATGCGGGCGCCGCGCTCGCCGACCACCTGCTCGCCACGATCGCTCACGAACTGTTGAAGCTGGCAGAGCTCGCCGGCACCCACCCCGACGCGGTGCGTAACCGGGTGCTGCGCAGCTCACTCACGCTCGGCACCGAGGTGCGTGTGCACTTGCCCGGTGGTGAACTCGTCGACGGCCGCGCCCGTGCGCTCGCCGCAGACGGCTCCCTCGTTGTCGATCTGCCGACGGGCGGTGAGCTCACAGTGAGTGCGGGCGACGTTGAGCACCTGCGCTAGACGCGCAGGCTAGACGCGCAGGCTAGACGCTCCGCCAGACCGCTAGGCCAACGCAGCCCGCACCCGCAACGCGTACCTACCCCCGCTCGCCGTGCAGCGGGTACTCTGCCCCCATCGCGTCGATCTGCTCGGTGGTGGGGTCGGCCTCCGAGAAGTCCATCTTCGGCACGGGGCGCTTGAAGCCGCCCGTCACGATCGCGATGATCACCACACCAATCGCGATCCAGATTCCGCCCACGATCCAGGTGGTGGGCTGCAGCGAGGTCCACAGCCAGATCGTCAGGCCAAACCCGATGAGCGGCGCGACGAGCTTTGTCAGCACCAGACGAACTGTCAACGCCTCGCGCCGCCCGCCGCGCGTAAAGATGTAGGTGCGAACCACCGACAGGTTGACCATCGCAAACGCCGCCAGCGCACCGAAGCTGATCATAAACGCGACCACGTCGAGCGACAGAAACAGCGCCGACAGCGCAAAGAACGACACGACGCAAGCCGCGATGATCGGGGTGCCGAAGCGGTGGTGTAGGTGTGCGAGGGGGCGGGGCAGCATGCCGTCACGGCCCATCGCGTAGAGGATGCGCGACACCGACACCTGCCCGGTCATGCCCGAGCCAAACGCGCCGACCACGTACACGGCCACGAAGAACGCGGTGAACGCTTCGCCGCCAATGTTGTTCATCACGGTGACGCCGGCCGCGTCGATTTCGGTGTCTGACAGTGTCGACCAGTCGGGCGAGAACGCTGCCGCGCCCGCCCACGAGACGAGAATGAAGAACAGGCCGCCGACGAGCGTCGACAGAATGATCGCGCGGGGAATGTCGCGGCGCGGGTGCTTTGCCTCTTCTGACAGCGTCGAGACAGCGTCGAACCCGAGAAACGACAGCGCGAGAATCGCGGCACCAGACGCGACCGCACCGATGCCGCCCTCACCAAACGTGAACGGTTCGATGAGGCTCACCGAGGCGTCGCCGCCAAAGGCGCTCTTGAATGCGAGCACCATAAACATCACGACGAGCACCACCGATAGGGCGATGATCGCGAAGTTCACCTTGTTCACCAGGTTGATGCCCAAGATGTTGAATAGCAGCACGAGCAGCAGCGCGGCGAGCGTAAACGCCCACACCGGTACGGCCGGAAACTGCGTGTTCAAGTAAATGCCAATGAGCATGAAGTTGATCATTGGAATGAACAGGTAGTCGAGCAGCATCACCCAGCCGGTCAAGAATCCGGCCGCGCCGCCAAACGACTGCTGCGTGTAGGTGTAGGCCGAGCCTGCGACGGGGTAGCGGCGCACCATCGCACCGTACGAGGCCGCGGTGAACAGCATCGCGACGACGGCGATCACGTACGCGGCGGGCAACTTTCCGTCGGTGACCTGGTTCACGATGCCGTAGGTCGTGAAGACCGTGATCACGGTCATGTAGGTCACGCCGAACAGGGTCAGGCCGACGAGCCCGAGGGTTCGTTTCAGGTGGGGGCTGGCTGATTCGCTCACAGTATCTCCTTTGATGCTGGTGCGGGGCGGTCACTCGAAGTGTAAGCTCCCCGCGCCCAGAATCATAGCGCGAATCTGGCCTAAATGAACAACGTTCACTCGCCTCCTAGAACGTGCGCTCGCCTGCGAGCCAGGTGCCCCGCACCTCGATGGCGGGAATCTCCTCGGGCGTGACCTCGAGCGGGTTCGCCGACAACTGCACCAGGTCGGCGATGTAGCCCATCGCAAGGGTGCCGCGATCCGGCGCGAGGGCCTGCCGCGCGATGCCGGTCGTGTAGGCAGCGAGGCCGGTCGCCGGGGTCACGCACTCCTCGGGCAGCCATGACGCGTCGGCGGGGTCAAAGACGTCGCGGCGCGCGATCGCCGTGGCGAGAGCGGGCCGCCAGTCCTTCGTGGTGACGGGCCAGTCGCTGCCGAACGAGACGGTCGCGCCCGAGCCTACGACCGAGCCGATCAGGTACTGCCACGACTCGCGGTCGTGCCCGATGTGCGGAATCGTGAGCGCCCGCATCACGGCGTCGCACTGCGCCCAGTACGGTTCGAAGTTAGCGATGATGCCGAGCTTTGCAAACCGCGACACGTCTTCGGGGGCGAGCATCGCGACGTGTGCGACGACGTGGGCGCGGCTGCGGCCCGGCTCGGCATCCTGCGCGGCTTCGAGCGCGTCGAGGGCGATGCGCACCGCGCGGTCGCCGATCGCGTGCAGGTGCAGCTGAAACCCGGCCGCATCGAGCGCGGTGACGGCGGCGACGAGTTCGTCTTCGCTCCAGTTGGGCAGGCCGCGGTCGCCCGGGGTGTCTGCGTACGGTTCGGTGAGCGCTGCCGTGTGGTTTTCGATCACGCCGTCGACGAAGAACTTGATCGTCTCGGCGCTCACCCGGGGGTGATCGAGGGCGCGAAACTCTTCACGCACCGACGCAAACTCGGTGAGCTGCTCGCGCCACGATGCGGGGTCGGCGCGCAGGGCAAGGTTTACGCGGGTGTGCAACCGGTTTTCGGCCGCGGCAGCCCGGTACACGTCGATGTCGGCGGCGTCGACCCACGCGTCTTGCACCCAGGTGGTGCCCTGCTCGGCGTACATGCGCGTCGCATCTTCGAGCGCGCGCACGCGGTCTTCGAGCGCAAACGCGGGCACGACGTGTGCGAGCAGGTCGTTCGCAGCTGCCTCCTGCAGTGTGCCGAGCGGGCTGCCGTCTTCGCGGCGCAAGATGCGGCCGAGCTCGGGGTCGGGGGTGTCTGCCGTGATGCCCGCGGCCTCAAGCGCTGCCGTGTTGACCCACGCGGTGTGGTAGTCCCAGGCGCGCAGCACGGTGGGGGTGTCGCCCGTCACCTCGTCGAGCCAGCGCGCGTCAAACCGGCCGCCCGGCGCGAACGTAGCGTCGTAGCTCGCGCCGACGATCCACGCTGCCTCGGGATGCTCAGCCTTCCACCGCGCGACCGCCGCGAGGATCCCCGCGAGGTCTGCCGCCTCGCGCACCGCAGGCCCCTGCGCCTCGAGCCCGCCGAGCACGGGGTGCGCGTGCCCCTCACCGAAGGCGGGCGCGACCGTGTCGCCTGCGAGGTCGATCACCACGGGCGACTGGGGCGCGGCATGATCCGGATCATCATGCGTGCTCGCGGTGGGCGTCGCGAGCGCACGCGCCTCGTCGCCGTGGGCGACGACCCGACCCGCCTCGATTGCGAGGGCATCGGTCGTGGCGTGGCTGCCGTCGAGACGTGCGGCCGTGATGATCGTGCCGCCGGTGAATACGGTGAGGGTCATGGTGTGCTCCTAACGCGAAACGGTCTTGGGGTGAGGTTACTGCGTGCTGCTTACTTGGCGCTGGCGGTTTCGACCATCGCGTCGATGGCGGTGGTTTCGGGGCCTTCAGCAAAGTCCATGCGTGGCACAGGCTTCTTGAATCCGCGGGTCTTGACGATGAGAATCACGAGGCCGATGGCGAACCAGATGCCGCCCACTACCCAGGTCATGGTCTCGAGTGAGGTCCACAGCCACAGGGTCAGCGCGAGGCCGATCGCGGGGAAAATGCCGTGCAGAACGATGTTTTTGAACGAACGGGCATCGCGGGGCGCGGTCCCGCCGGTAGCTTCGCCAGCGGCCCCGCCAGCTCGCGGAAACAGGTACACGCGAATCACCGAGAGGTTGACCATAGCGAACGCCGCGAGCGCTCCGAAGCTGATCATGTAGGCCGCCTGCTCGAGCGTGAGGAACAGGCTTGCGAGCGCGAACACCGACACGGTGCTTGCGGCGACGACGGGGGTGCCAAACCGTGACCACAGGGTGCCGAGCGGCTTGGGGAGGGTGCCGTCGCGACCCATCGAGTAGAGAATGCGGGCGACAGACACTTGGCCAGCGAGGCCCGATCCGAAGCAGCCCGCCACCGAGAACAGCACGAACAGCATGCCGAGCCACTCACCAGCGACGTGGTGCGCGAGCACGATGCCGGCGGCGTCGATCATCTCGCGGGGAATGAGAGCCCAGTCGGTGGGGCGGTATGCGATAGCGCCCACCCACGAGACGGCGATGAACAGGCCGCCGCCGATGAGGGCGGTGAGAATGATGGCGCGGGGAATGTCGCGACGCGGGTGCTTCGCCTCTTCAGACAGCGTCGAGACCGCGTCGAAACCGAGAAACGACAGGGCGAGCACGGCGGCGCCCGTGAAGATGGGGCTGAATCCCTCGGCGCCGGGAATGAACGGCTCGATCATGCTGGGAGCGGAGGGGTCTGCGACTGCCATCTTGAACGCGAAGATGGCGAAGACGGCGATGACGGCGGCCGAGATGCTCACGATCGCAATGTTGAGCTTCGCGACGAGGTTGATGCCCAACACGTTGAACGCAAACACAGCCACGAGCGTGATGAACGAGACGAGCTTCGCGGGGATCGAGGGGAACTGGGTGCTGACGTAGAGACCCAAGATGATGAAGTTGATCATCGGGATGAATAGGTAGTCGAGCAGCAGTACCCAGCCGGTCAAGAACCCGGCGCCGCCGCCGAACGCCTGCTGTGTGTAGGTGTACGCCGACCCTGCGACGGGGTAGCGGCGCACCATCGACGCGTAGCTGTTGGCGGTGAAGAGCATAGTGAGCAGTGCCACGACGTACGCGAGCGGCAGCTTGCCATCGGTGATCTGGTTGACGATGCCGTACGTCGTGAAGACCGTCGCGATCGCCATGTATGCGAGGCCAAAGAGCACGAGGCCGCCGAGGCCGAGCTCTCGTTTCAGGTGGGCTTTGCCCGGGGTGGTGCTCACGCGTATCTCCTTTGATGCTGGGTCAAACTCACTTAAATGAACAATGTTCTTTTAAGTTCGTGATGACACTAACTCAATCTGGCGCGGTGCGCAATTTGTTCGATGTCGAGAGAGTGTTTGCTCGATGTCGAACTACCCTGCGGGTGGTGTTTCGCGTGCGTGCTGCGTGCGGGTGGCGTGCGCGTGGCGTCGGGTCGCTGCGAAAGCGGGGTACTGTAAAGGCGCCGGATCAAGCGCGCGGTGCCCGCGCAGACACACTGGGAGGGTCGACGATGACGAGCAAAGGTGGGGCGGGCGTGTCGGCTGAAACGGAGCCCGGTGCTGGTGCTTCTGCTGGTGAGATCGCGCCCGCGCCCGCGCCCGCGCCCGCGACCGCGACCGCGCCCGCGACCGCGACCGCGACCGCGCCCGCGACCGCGACCGCGCCGAAGCGTCGGGTTGGGCGACCAAAGCAGAGCGTGCTGTCGCGGCGGTTAATTCTTGAGGCCGGGCTGGCGCTGATCGACGAACACGGGGCAGAGGGCGCTGGCATGCGTGCGATCGCGAAGCGGCTCGGCGTGCGGCCGTCGGCACTGTACAACCACGTCAGCGGGCAGGCCGAGCTGATCGCGGGTATGCGGGAGCTCGTGAGTGACCGCATATCGACCGCGGCCTTTGACACGCTGCCGTGGGACGAAGCGCTCGAACAGTGGGCGCGCGACTACCGGGTAGCCTTTGCGGCGCACCCGTCGACGATTGCGCTGCTCGCGGTGATTCCGCTTGAGGGGGCAGGCGCGACAATTCTCATGTATGACCGGGTGGTGGAAGCGATGGTGCGCGCGGGGTGGGACGAGCGCAAAGTGCTCGTCGCGATCGTCGCGCTCGAGTCATTCATACTGGGGTCGGCGCTCGACTCGTCGGCGCCCGACGACATGATGAAACCAGACGCGGGCGCGGCGGCGCCAGCGTTCACGTCGGCATATGCGGCGCGTGAGCGGGCGCTTGGCGCGGTGGGGCAGCGCCCTGCCGATGCCTCGTTCGAACTCGGGCTGCGCGCGCTCGTCGCGGGGTTCAAGGCCGAATTCGACGCCGCGCGGTAGTGACTCCTGCGGGCGCTGCCTAGAAAGTTACGGGTCCCGCAAAATGTGCGCGACTTCTTCCGTCTATCACACAGGCATAAGCGGAACTAGTCGCGCATATTTCTGGAACCTCAACTCGAACCCGCGCCGCGCGATCCCTACTTGAAGATGATCGTGCGGTCGCCGTCGTGCAGCACGCGGTTTTCAGCGAACCAGGCGACAGCGTGGCGCAGCGCCCGCGCCTCGACGTCCTGGCCGAGCTGCGTGAGCTCGCGCACCGAGTATGAGTGGTCCACCCGCACTGTGTCTTGCTCAATAATGGGGCCCTCGTCAAGATCGGTCGTGACGAAGTGCGCGGTCGCGCCGATCAGCTTCACGCCGCGCTCGTGCGCCTGCTTGTAGGGGTTTGCGCCCTTGAACCCGGGCAAAAATGAGTGGTGAATGTTGATCGCCTTGCCGGCCAGCGCCTCGCACAACTCGGGCGACAGGATCTGCATGTAGCGGGCGAGCACGACGAGCTCGATGTTTTGCTCTTCGACGACCTCGAGCACGCGCGCCTCAAACGCGGCCTTGTCTTCCTTGCCAGCAATCGCGCGGTGCTCAAACG
This sequence comes from Leucobacter faecis, assembly GCF_054456695.2. Classification (NCBI taxonomy): domain Bacteria; kingdom Bacillati; phylum Actinomycetota; class Actinomycetes; order Micrococcales; family Microbacteriaceae; genus Leucobacter; species Leucobacter faecis. Next base: position 123,832 of record NZ_JBTJER020000004.1, on the reverse strand, counting down.
GCACGTCGTAGAACTCGGCGATGTCGCGCACTGTCTCGTGATTCGAGAGGATCAGCGGCACTTCGATGGGAAGCTGGCCGCCACGGCGGCGGTAGAGCAGGTCGTTGACGCAGTGCGTCGCGGTCGAAGCGAGCAGCAGGGTGCGCACGGGCCGCCCCACCTCGTCGAGCCGCCACGACATGTGGTAGCGCTCGGTCACGGGCGCGAGCGCCCCCGCAAAGCGAGCCTCAAACGTGTCAGGCTGCGCGACCGCGCTCACCTGCAGCCGCATGAAAAAACGACCGGTATCGGCAGACGCAAACTGCTGGCTCTCTTCGATGTTGCCGCCCGCGGCGACGATTGCGCCGCTGATGGCGTGCACGATGCCCGGCCCATCGATGCAAGACAGGGTGAGCACCCACTGGGAGTTTGAGCTAGTCGCGTCGTTACTGGTCACGGCTTTAGGGTAGTCGATGCGCGCTGAGCGATACCCCCGCTACACGCTGCGAAACATGCCACGTGCATCGAGGCGAGACTTGCTAAACTTGCGAGCGTCGTGACTGGCGTGCAGATGGGACACCATCGGGGAACGACGACTTTAACCCTTTCCACTGATGGAATGGCCGCTCGCCTGGGCCGAATCCGAATCCATTTTCGCGCGCCCAAAGCGTGAAGTTGAGCTACGAGGAGCACACATGTCAACCCAGTCAGCATTCTTTAATGAGCCGCTCGAGGTCGTCGACCCCGAGATCGCAGAGGTGCTCAAGAACGAGCTCGGCCGCCAGCGTGGCACGCTCGAGATGATCGCGAGCGAGAACTTCGTGCCGCGCGCAGTGCTCGAGTCGCAGGGCTCGGTGCTCACCAACAAGTACGCCGAGGGCTACCCCGGCCGCCGCTACTACGGCGGCTGCGAGTACGTCGACGTCGCAGAAGACCTGGCCCGCGACCGCGCCAAGAGCCTCTTTGGCGCGAAGTACGCGAACGTGCAGCCCCACTCGGGCGCGAGCGCGAACGCCGCAGTACTCAGCTCGATCGCCGAGCCCGGCGACACGATCCTGGGCCTCGAGCTGTCGCACGGCGGCCACCTCACCCACGGCATGAAGCTCAACTTCTCGGGCAAGCTCTACAACGTCGTGCACTACGGCGTCGACCCCGAGACGATGCTCGTCGACATGGACGTGGTGCGCGAAAAGGCGCTCGAGCACAAGCCCAAGGTGATCATCGCCGGCTGGTCGGCGTACCCCCGCACGCTCGACTTCGCGGCGTTCCGTGCGATCGCCGACGAGGTGGGCGCGACCCTGTGGGTCGACATGGCGCACTTCGCTGGTCTCGTTGCTGCGGGTCTCTACCCCAACCCGGTGCCCCACGCGCATGTCGTCTCATCGACCGTGCACAAGACGATCGGTGGCCCCCGCTCGGGCTTCATCCTCACGAACGACCTTGACCTCTACAAGAAGCTCAACTCGAACGTGTTCCCCGGCCAGCAGGGCGGCCCGCTGATGCACGTGATCGCTGCCAAGGCAACCGCGTTCAAGCTCGCCGCGACCGACGAGTTCAAGGAGCGCCAGGTACGCACCCTCTCAGGCGCGAAGCTGCTCGCGCAGGCCCTCACCACCGACGCATCGAAGGCTGCGGGCGTCGACGTGCTCACCGGCGGCACCGATGTGCACCTGGTGCTCGCTGACCTGCGCCACTCGCCGCTCGACGGCCAGCAGGCCGAAGACGCGCTCCACAACGTGGGCATCACGGTGAACCGCAACTCGGTTCCGTTCGACCCCCGCCCGCCGATGGTCACCTCGGGGCTCCGGATCGGCACGCCCGCTCTCGCAACTCGCGGGTTTGGCGACGCAGAGTTCGCTGAGGTGTCTGACATCATCGCGCTGACGCTGCAGCAGACTGGCGACATCGAAGCGCTCAAGGCTCGCGTTACCGCTCTGGCCGAGGCGTTCCCGCTCTACCCGGGCCTTGAGACCTGGTAATTCGCATGGCAGACGAAACACAGACCGCGCAAAAGCTCGACGGCACCGCCGCAGCTAAAGCAATCAAGCAAGAGCTCACCGAGCGCGTAGCGGCACTCGCGGCACGGGGCGTCGTTCCCGGGCTCGCGACAGTGCTGGTGGGCAGCGATCCGGGATCTCAGTGGTACGTCGCGGGCAAGCACCGTGACTGTGCCGAGGTCGGTATCGCGTCGATTAAGCGCGAGCTGCCCGAGACGGTGACACAGGAGGAGCTCGAGGCGGTTATTGCCGAGCTCAATGCGAACCCCGAGTGCACCGGCTACATCGTGCAGCTGCCGCTGCCGAAGCACATCGACACCGACCGTATTCTCGAGTGCATCGACCCGGCGAAAGATGCCGACGGGCTGCACCCGACGAACCTCGGCCGGCTCGTGCTCAACGCAAACACCGAGATCACCTCGCCGCTGCCGTGCACGCCGCGCGGTGTGATCGAGCTCGTCGAGCGCAACGGCCTGTCGTGGGCGGGCAAGCACGTGGTCGTCGTGGGCCGCGGTGTGACAGTGGGGCGCCCGATCGGGCCGCTGCTCACGCGTCGCGAGTACAACGCGACCGTGACGCTTACGCACACGGGTACGACCGACCTGGGCGCCGAGCTGCGCCGGGCCGACGTGATCGTCGCCGCCGCCGGCGTCGAGGGCATCGTGCAGCCCGAGCATGTGAAGCCGGGAGCGATCGTGCTCGACGTAGGTGTCTCGCGCAAGACCGACCCCGTCACGGGCAAGAGCCGCGTGGTGGGCGATATTGCTCCGGCGGTGGCAGACGTCGCCGGCTGGATGTCACCGAACCCGGGCGGCGTGGGTCCCATGACCCGTGCACTGCTGCTCAAGAACGTGGTGGAGATGGCTGAGCGGGCAACCGCTTAGCTCGGCCACTGGGTGGGGCTGCTGCCGGTTGACGCTAGGCGTCGACAGGCAGCAGCCCCATCTTCTTGGTCCGCAAGATGGCATCATCGCGGCCCTTGAACTGACCGATCTAGTGACCACCACTCAGAACAAGGGCGGTGTAAACAACCAACCCTCATAGTAAATCTACGAGTCCCTTATGTGCCGGTTGGCTCACGCGCACTGCGGAGGAAAAATATGCGCGACAAGTTCCGCTTTTGGGGCTGGCTTAAGCGGAAGTAGTCGCGCATATTTTTGGGTACGGGGTTGGAGCCATGGATTTCACAGAATCCACCTGATTGACCGAATCAGCGACCACGACTATGAATTAAGAGCCGCGTAGACGAGACAAACTTCATAACAAAATCTCTGAAGCTTCTGCAAGCCGGTCAACTCAAGTGCTACCTGGCAACAGTGTCTGAGTGCTGCCGGTTGACGTTAGTCGTCGACGGGCAGTAGCCCCATTTTCTTGGCCCGCAAGATGGCCTCGTCGCGGCCCTTCGCGTGCAGCTTGCGGTACACCGAGTTGAGGTGTTTCTTGACCGTGGCGGGGGTCACGAACATCGCCTCGGCGGTCTGATTGATGCTCGCGTGCACGGCCGTCTCGGTGAGTGTGCGCAGCTCCATCTCGGTGAGACGCTCGTAGCGAATGGCCCGTGCCGCAGGCGGCACCGCAGCGACTGCTTCGAGGAGCCGCTCGAGATCGTCGTTTTCGCGTGCTTCGCCCGCCGCAATGACCCCCTCGAGTGCATCGCTGAGCATGTCGTGCGGCACGCTCCACAGCGGCGATGACAGTCCGGCCGACGCAAAGATCCCGGCGGCTGATGCAGCCGACGCAGCGGCCTCTGCATGTCGGCCCACGGCCCACGCCGCACACGTGATCATCAGGCAGCGCACGAGTCGTTCACGCACGGTTGATCCGGCATTGCTAATGCCCTGCGCAATTAACAGCACGCGCATGTTGTCGCCGCTAAACAGCGCGAAGCGCGCGTGCCCGAGTTGAGATGACACGCAGGTGTTGTCAAGCTGCGCGAGCAAAGACTTGGCGTGCGCTAGCTGCCCCGCGACCGTGTTGAGTTGCACCCGGTAGGCCGCTAGCCACCCGTCCCAGCTCGCGGCGCCGTTCATAGATAGACGCGCGTGGGTGATGTTTGCCTCGAGCTGGGCTGAAGCCCAATCCACGCCGCGCTGCAGGCGGGTCGCTTCAGCCTCAGCGATGAGCAGTGCGGGCCACGGCTCGACGCGATCCTGGAGCGGTTCAAGTCTGGCTTGGGCGGCCGTGAGCTGGTCAGGACGCTGCAGTTCGACGCTCAGGTGCGCGCGCGCGATCTCTCCGAGTACCCATGTCGACCCCGGCGCGGTGATGCCTTGGAACGCGATGGCGTCGGCGCGTTCGAGGTAGCGTGCGCACTCCAGCATGTTGCCGTCGAGCAGTTCGGTGAAGGCGAGGCCACTGAGGGCAGCCTGCTGCCACTTGAGGCCCGACTCGGGGTCGGTAACGGTGCGAATGGAGCCCGACGCAAAGCCGCGCCATTCCTGCTCTTCGAGGGCACACGCATAGCTGTGAAGCGCAAGCCAAGCACTGCGGGCGCGCGAAGTGTGGCCGGCGGCGATGACCGTGAGCGCCAGCTCGCGGCACACAATAAGAAGCGCGCCGTGTGGCTCATCGGTAACAAGAACGCCGAGTGCGGCATCGTTGAGGTCACGGGGCGACGGGTGTTCGAAGGCTGCCGCAGCGGCATCGGCCAGGGCAACGCCAGCCTGCTCGTGCGCGATTGAAAGCACCGGTGTTAGCTGAGCCTCGAGTACGCGCGCGTACTCGTCGGCGCGCGCATAGTTCTGCTGCAAACGGGCAGCCCCCATGTGCTGGGCGACGAGCGGTAGGTACATCGCGGTGCCTGGTACTGGCGACTGCTCGGGTTGGCTGAGCGACCTGACAAACAATGCAGTCGTGTGCTCGATCGACGAGAAGGGCACCGACGGGTCGCCCGAATCGAAAAACAACCGTGCGGTCGCAAAAGCAGGGTGCGCTAGCAACACCGAATCGGGCAGCTTGCGCACGAGCCTGGCCGTCTTCTCGCCCTCGTCGGTGATCTTGGTGAACTGCGTGACGAGGAGCCGCTCGGCGGCCCCGAAGTCACCCGCCGCGCAGTAACTGAAGAACGCTGTGACGGGCGCGGTGTCTGCGTACATGTCGGCGCGACCGCGCAACAACGCGCGCTGCTCGGACACAGCATAGGTGCGTTCTGCACGCGCGCGCAGCGCGTCTGCTACCGCGGGGTGGCATCGAAACTCCGTGCGCTCGGCCGTGCAGGCCTCGATGAGCCCCTGTTCGAGCAGCTCGCGCATCGCCTGCTGTGCAATCTCGAGGTCACTTCCGTTGAACTCGGCGGCGAGCGGCACGCTGAGTGACTCAACGAGCGCGGTCGCAAGCACGATGCGCTGCGCCGAATCACTGAGCACCTCGAGGTTCTCGAGCGCAAACTGCTGCAGCGCGCTGCGCGGGTCACCCGCGATCACTGTGCGCACGGCTGCCGGCCACCCGCGGGTATACGCCAGCAGCTGCTCGGAGAGCACCCGCTGTGACACCCCAAATGCGTTCGCGGTCTCGCGTATCTGGGGCAGCGGCAGCGCCAACTGCCCCGGCCCAAGCGTCACAATGCGCGCTCGGCTCGCCATGAACGGTCCGTCGAGCAGCTGCACGCGGTGCGCGATCACAATGAGTGTGAGCTGTGGCGCCTGCTGATGCAGCTGCGCGAGCGCCAGATCGGTGTCGGCGCCCGTCACGTGGTGGTACCCCTCGATCACGAGCGTCACCGGCTCGGTGAGTGCCGCGGCCAGCCGAGACGCCGCGGCCTGAGCGGCCGCGAGGGCGGCGGCATCGGGGGATCCGGAGCTGGCGTCTCCACGTGCGTGCGCAGCAAGATCGGGGGCCGGATCGGCGCCGGTACCCGCGAGCTCGCGCGCGATCAGCGACCACAGGTCGCCGCGATTGCAGGGGGTGACGCGCAGCCAGGCGGCGGGCCGGGCGGCGGCTCCCGAGAGCCAGGCGTGCACGAGGGCGCGCTTGTCGTAGCCTTCGGGGGCGCACACGAGCAGCAGCGCGTGCTGGGCAACCGCGTCTGACATGGGCTGCACAAGACGCTTGAGCGAGCCGACGACGACGGCGCGTGTGAGGGCGGGTCCGCCGGGGTATGCTGCGGCGCTCGGATCTGCGTCGGGGGCTCCGTCGTGATCGGCGTAGTGGGCGTCTGGGGTGGGGTTCAGCATGAGCAGCCTCGCCCGCTGGGCGCGATTGCGCGAGAGCGCTGCAAAGTGAGTGGGGTCATAGCGGATCCTATGTGCCTAGTTTGGGTTTTGTGTGGGTGAGCCCAAGGTTACTCAGTGGGTGAAGAAAGGGGAGAATGTGGGGTTTCGGGTGGGGTGTAGCGCAAGCATACGGCTTATTCTCACGTAGTGGTGTATTGCGGGGCTGGGGCCGCGTGATGCGTCTGGCGAGTTAGGGGAGAACGATTAGCCGATCATTCAGGGGTAGGTCGCGACGCGCGATCGCGCTGTGGTGCGCGTTTGCGGTGGCAGTGGGGCTGCTGGCGCCCGCGGGCGGCCTCGCACCCGCGCTCGCCGAGACTGCTAAAGCTGCCGAAGAGCTTACGTTTGGCGCCGCTGATGATGGGTCGTTTTCTACCGTCACGCTGGAGGACGGGCGCGAGTTTGGCGACGTAGCCGTGGGTGACGGATTCGCGCTGGGGCTTGCGGGAGGTGCGCTGGTGCGGTGGAGCGAGAGTGCTCCCGGTGCGCCGAGCACGGGCAGCACGGCTGCCGATGATGCTCTGGCTGCGTGGCGCTCTGATGCCGGTGCGGGCGTAGAACTCGTGCAGGTGGCAGCCGGTGGCCAGTCGGCGTACGCCGTCACGAACGACGGGGCGCTGCTCGCGTGGAACGGCAATGAAGCGGTTGGTGACGGGCCTGCTGTTGGGTCAGCGAGCGTTGGGGCGCTTGACGGCGCTGCTGGAGCATTGGTGCCTGCCACTGTTGACGCTGGAATTTTTGACGGTGCGCGCGTGGAACAGGTTGTGGCCGCGGGTGACGTGGCCGCCGTGCGCACCGATGCGGGTACTGTCTACGCGTGGGGCGTCGGGCTTACTCCTTCATTGATTGCTGCTGGGCCTTCGGCGCTTGACGTCGCTGCGCTTGACATTGCGGTTTCGCCGAGCGGATCGCTCGCCGTACTGCTGCAAGATGGCTCTGTTCTAAGCGGCCAGATCGCCTCGTCGGGCGTGACGCTCGCGCCTATCGATACTTCTCTATTGCAGCGCGCACCGGTTGCGGTGCAGGCGACGAGCGCCACGGTGACGGTGCTCACCGATGCCGGGTCTGTGTTTATGTCTGTGGCTGGCTCGGCGTTGGTACCAGTTGAGGGGCTGACCGGCGTGCGCGCGCTCGCCGCCGGTGCTGGGTTCACTCTGGCACTGTCTGGCGACGGTGTGGGCACTTCGGTGTCGACCTTTGCCGCGGGCGTCGCACCGCAGATTGTTGCGATTGACGGCATCGACACCGCAGGTGCCACGGCCGTGGCGGCCGGTGCTGGCAGCGTCTACGCGCTGGCGGGCAGCACGGTGTACGGGCAGCGCGTTGAGATTGCCGATGACGCTGCTGCTGTCGAAAGTGGCGGCGCTGCTGAAGGCGATGGTACTGCCGATGAGCAGGCCCCCGACGTCGAGGAAGTAGACGGAATGCCGGCCGCCGAGCAGCCAGCGGCTGAGATCGATGATTCTGCAGAAGTACGGGTTCCTGAGCTGTCCAAGAGTGAGCAGAGCGGTGCTGCGGCCGCAGGCCCAAGCTCGTTCATGCGCCTGCTGATGGCGCCGCTCGCCGCGGACGGCGTGATGCCGCTCGCGGGGACAAACGGGTGCCACTATGCCAACGCAGGAACGGGGGCATATGCGGAATCGCTTTGCTGGCTTGACCTCACCGGTTTTACCACCGAGTGGGTGCAAGACGTTGCTCCGGTTACAACTTCGATCAACTCGACCCAGTTTAATAACACGGCTACCTGCCCGACGCGCGTAGGGTCTGGCTCCGTGGCGTATGCTCGGACCACCGCTACCTACCGCAGTCTGCTCGGCGCAGCATATGGTCAGATCACATTTGTTGGCTGCGGGCGCGGGTCTACCAGCAACTCCGCAAATAACAACAGCGTCGAAGCGATGCGAAATAGCCGAAACGCATCAATCTTCAAATCAGGTGCGGGCACAAATAACGACACGGGCCCGTTCTATGGCGAGGTTTCGAACTGGCCCATTGAAGTTGAACTTCCCGGAGGCTACAAACTCTCTGCGACGATCTCATCGTCAGGCTCGGCGAACAACATGTCCAAGGCGATTACCTCGCACGGGTTTCCAACTTGGCCCCAAGCTGTGCTGGGTACTAAGAACTTCTACACAGGCGTGGCAGGCGAACCAGCTCTGTACACGGTCGATAACGCCACTGGATTTACCGAGCTGACGCTGAACAGCATCTCGCTCGCAGACAAAGACGGTGTAAAGACTGCGCAGTACGCCATCGTGGTGGCGGATGCGGAGTCTACCGACCAGGGTGAGAAAATCGAATGGACAACGAGTGGCGGTGCAGGCTTCACGTGGTTGCCCAATAATCCAGCAGCATGGAATCTGTCAGGCACCGATGGAGCTCGACGAACCGCGGCGGTCGGAAACGACGCTTGCTTGGCTACACCAGTCGCGGAGTTTCCCGCGGGAAACTCCTCATCGCTGACGCGATATTGCAACGCCACACCCGGTCAGGCCACCCCTAAGAATGGCACCGCAATGCTTCAAACTCGTCCAGTCAACGCGACTGGCGCGTTTCAAGTGAAGCAGAAAATGAGTTACCCGCCCGCCTCAAACGGTAGGCAAGCGGTTGCTTTCGGCGTCATCTTTGCAAAGGCAGAAGTAAAGGTTTCGGTAGATCAGCGGATCCTAAATTCATCTGGTGGCCCGACCTCAGGCAATTTCACTGCCAAGGTGGCTACTGCGAGCACCAGTTTTTCAGCAGAAACGACGACGTCTCCTTCCGCTTTAAGCGGCACCAAGACTGAAGGCATACCCGTTGACGTTGGTGGCACGCAGCTCACATTCACTACGGCGACAACAGATACAAACGCCTCCTCATATTCCGTGACCTGGGCATGCACTAAAACAGACCCGCTCACTAACACCACGACTTATTGGCCGGCGCAGAACCAGACAAGTGCCAACCCGCCCAGTGCTGCTTTTTCAAAAGTACAAGCGGGTGAGGTGATTTCGTGTGAGGTGAAGTACACGCCCCCGTACCTGACGCTCGTCAAAGACGTGAACAACTCGACAGCTCCAGGGGCCGCAAACACCTCGGCACACTGGAACCTCACGGCCACCGGCACTGGCACGAACTCGAAGTTCACGGTGCCCGGCAGCACCGCGGTGAAGCAACCCGTCGCGGTGGGAACTAACTACGCCTTGACCGAAGACGGGCCGACTACAACCCCGTGGCAGCATGGCTATGCCTGGCGTGATCTCACTTGCGCCGTGCGCGAGGGATCCGGATCAACAGCGATGGGCACAGACGCGCTGAAGCTCACCCGAGATCAGCAGAAGCCAAGCGCCGAAACAGGTGAGATCACCGCAGTGACGCTCAATATCGCAAAGGGCAACGACCTGCGCTGCACCTACAAGAACGATGCGCGCAAGCCAGACCTGAAGGTGAAGAAAGAGTCGTCGCCAGCCTCAACCACCACGGTGGCGCCAGAAAGCCGTGTGGATTACACGCTCACATTTGATAACAACTCAGGTACGGCGAAGGCCGCAACAGGGTACACAGATTACCTCGCAGACGTACTCGACGACGCTGATCTGCTTAACGCTTCAGACCAGGTCGGGGGCACCCCTCAGTTCACCGTGGCGGTCTCGCCTGTAGGCACTTCACACGGTGTGACTGCCGTGTACGACGCAACCGCCAAGAAAATTGCCATCTCGGGTGACGTGCCCGCGTACGCGAAGATCACTGTGAAGTTCGGTGTCAAGGTCAAAGCGAACGAAACCGATGCGGTATCACGTGCGGCTGGTGCCGCGGGATCACCCGCGGTGAAGGGGTATCGACTCAACAACTACCTCGCGAAGGCTTCAGACCCTGCCCCGACGACAGACTGTGTGCCGCCTACGGGAAGTAACCTGCCGACCTGCACGAACAACCCGGTGCGGGCATGGTCGGTGCGTAAGGACTCGCAGCCGCAAGACGGCGCTGTGATCCATTCGGGTGGCAACATTTACTACCGCGTCACGGTCACTAACTACAGCGGTGAAGCACTCACGGGCGTCGTAGTGCAAGACGACATGAGTGAAACGCTGGCCGCAACGACGCTCGACCTCAACGCCTCACCAATCGCCGGCCTCGGCGCCGTGCACGGTGTGAACTTCTATAACGCAGCAGGCGTAGAAATGACAGGAGACCGGAAAGACTGGAAAAACCTATACAACCAGACAAACGGCCCCGAGCTGAAGTTCACTGGAAGTGGCGCATTTGACCCGTCTCGCCCCGGTGGAAAGGCGTTTCCTGGCGGCACTTGGACGTACAAGACTCCGGCTATCACTTTCCCTGCAGGTGCAGTGACTGCGGTAATTGGGTACGTCGTGAAGGGCGGCTCTGTGGCCAGCCCCTTAGACCCTTCGGTTGCGTTTGAGGATTCAGGGGCCCCGCTGCCCGCATTGCCGAATGCAGTCTGGGTCAATACGGTCCAGGCGCAAGCCGCAAAGTTGGGCTCGCAAAATAATGTGTACCCCAATAGGTGCAATGCGGCAGCACCCGGAGTGCCCACCGGTGATGTGGCTGGATACTACGACTGCAAAACCTGGCACGAGCTCGGTGACAGCTACTTCCACCTGTGGAAGAAGAGCTCGGCTGAAGGCGCCGGATCGAACCCCACAGGCAAGAACCTGGTGGGAAGCACGTTTGTGCTCGCTGACACGGAAGCGCTTGCTGCTGCCGGTACACCTTCGCGCTGGCTTTGCCGCACGAACAACAATCCGAATGTTGGTGCGGGTTACGTGGCGCCGGGCTCTGATCCGAGTGAGAGCGGCACGCCTGACTTTGGTGAGAATTCTGCCACATGGGCGGCGATCGCCGCGTGGAATCTCGCGAATCCAGGCAACCAGAAACCCCAGTGTGGTTTGTTCTACGCCCTGACAGCAGACAGCCAAGGACAGGCCGCAGGCTCTTGGCGTGCGCTCGATGTACGCGGCGGTGACTTGGATAACACTGGGACCACCCCCCTTACAGGGTGGCGCACCGGGAGCGCGGCAAATGGCGGCAATGCTGCAAATGGCAGGCACGGCACGTATTGGGTGGCAGAGATGAAATCTCCCACGAATCATCAGCTGCTTGCGCAGCCGTTCAAATTGTGGGTCGCGCCGGCCGCACCAACTCCTTCGCCCGCCCCTGCGGGAGTGGCACCCGGTAGTGCTGCCTGGTACGACTACCAGGGCAGGCTCTCGATGCCCGTGGTCGGAGCGGGAGAATCTGCAGCAGGTATCACAGGGATGCCTGGCTCGAGCGCTGGCGGTGAAGCCCTCAGGGTTCAGTGCGCAGACGCCTGGGCGCTGCCCGCCAACAACCAACCCGCCTGCGTGATGCCGACAGGGTGGACGGCTCCCATCTTCGACGCGAAGCTGAAGCCCCTGCCACTCACCGGCGGCAACGGCACAGTCATGCTCACCGTCGGCGGTGCAGCGATCTTCGTGGCCACCCTCGCGGGGGTGCTCTGGTGGCGCCGCCGCAAACAGACTTCAACGACTCAAAAGTTTAACTAGCTTGTTTCAGCACAAAGGAGAAATCATGAAACAACACAGCGGAAGGCGCGGCATTGTCGCGAGTGTCGGTGCATTCGTTGTCGCCGCGGCACTTGCCTTCAGTGGCGCAGCAGCAGCGCAGGCTGCACCAACTATTCCGAGGGGAACCCAAAAGGGCAATCTGCACATCACCAAGCTGTCAACACCGACTGGTGACCCGGACGACGCAAACGGCGCTCAGGTGACATCGCAGGACTGGCCCGCTGGATCCGCTGCGATCCCGGGTGTGACCTTCACAGTGCAGAAGGTTCAGGGCATCGACCTGTCGACGAACGCTGGCTGGCAGGCTGCACAGAAGGCAACGCTGAGTTACGGCGCAGGCGGAACAAACCCGCAGGTTCTGGAGCAACCCGGCGGCTCCGCACTGGGGCTGCAGACCCCCGGGGCGACGGGTACAACCGACAACACCGGTGTGCCGAAGAATGGTGGCAGCGATGCCTTCCAGAATATGGATATTGGCCTGTATCTGGTGACTGAGACCGGTACACCTGCTGGTGTCACGCCCGCTGTGCCCTTCCTTGTCACGCTGCCCATGACCGACCCAACAAACCAAAGTGCTTGGGTGTACGACGTGTACGTCTACCCCAAGAACGCGAAGATTAACGCCCCGGTGAAGACTGTGGCTGACTCTAGCGTGCGACAGACTGGCACGAACTTTGAGTGGACGATCGAAAGCGGTGTCCCACGCCTGCCCGGCGCCACCGCCGGGGCTTGGCTAGCGCCCACCTCGTACGTCATCGAAGACACGCTGTCTACTCACCTTAACTATGTCAGCACCGTCGTAAAAATTGGATCGACCACGCTCGTTGCCGGGCAAAACGCGACGACTGGTGACTACCACGTCACGGGCACTGCAACCGTGGTGTTCAACGCTGATGGCCTGGCGAAGCTCCAGGCTGCAGCGACGAACGCCGCCAACACTGTTTCGGTTACGCACACGACGAGTGCGAAGCCGAGCGCCGCAGGCGAAGTGGTTACTAACACCGCTACGGTCAAGGTGAACAACGAAGCTACAGGGCTCACGTCAACGCCGGTGGCCGTGCGTTACGGCGCCCTGTCCTTTAACAAGCAGACGCCAAATGGTGCAGCGTTGACGGGTGCAAAGTTCAAGGTGTTCACGACGAAGTCTGATGCCGAAGCAGGCTCGGGTACCGGGCTCATCGGAGAGCAGACGAGCGCTGGAGCAAACGCGACCGTATCGTTCTCGGGTCTTCGCGCATCGAACTTCGCGAACGGCGCACTCATCACGAGTAAGGCCGACTGGACTGTGTACTGGGTCACGGAGACAGCGGCGCCTACCGGATACGAACTGCTGGCACAGCCGATTCCCGTGGTCGTTGAAGTGGACGAGAATGGCGCATCCGCGGTAACTCAGGTGCAGGTCGACGCAAACGGCAAACCTGCCATTGACGGTAACGGGGCTTTTGTGAATGCAACAGCACTGACCAAGATCGTCAACGTTGAAAAGAACGCTGGCTTCGCGCTCCCGCTCACCGGTGGCATGGGCACCGCGTTCCTCACCATCGGTGGTATCGCGATTCTGGCCATCGTGCTGGTCGTCGCGCGCCGTCGCCGCAGCGAGGAAGCCACGCAGTAGATCCTGCGACGCGCACTGGCGCTGTGGCGCCAGCGTGAAATACACGAGAATGCTTCGCTTTTTCGCCTGAGTATTTCACGCGCGCAGGATGACCGTAAGGTTGCTTGCGCACACCGCATGATTTCTCCGTAACACGAAAGGGGGTGACCCGTGACACACGCCACACTCGAACGAGAGCCGCAAGGCCCGCCAAACGAACCGAGCGACCCGAGTGCTGACCGGGTCACCCCCCATCGTGTGCGCAGAAGACTCGCCGTACCCATCGCGCTGCAGCTGCTCGCTATGGCCGGCATCGGGGCGCTCGTCTACTCGAGCGCCGCCGACTGGTTCGCCACGATAAACCACAACGCCGAGGTCTCGGGCTACACCGAGAGCGTCAACAAGGCCCCCTCGCAAGACCTCGAACATGCGCGCACAATCGCCCAAAACTACAACGAGCACATGCCCCAGGGCACGCTGCGCGACCCATACACCACCCCCGCCCCAAGCGAACAAGGCGACGAAGACGGCGACGCCTACGCGCTCTACGAAGAGCTCTTGCGGGTGCAGGGCACAACCGTAATGGGTGAGCTCACCTACCCGCGCCTCGGCATCGGGCTGCCCGTCTACCACGGCACCTCAGACGATGTGCTCACGAAGGGCGCGGGCCACCTCTACGGCTCATCGCTGCCCATCGGTGGCCCATCCACCCACTCGGTGCTCACGAGCCACTCGGGGCTCGTACACGCGAACCTCTTCACCGACCTACCCAAAGCCAAAATAGGCGACACCTTCACCGTGCAGGTGCTCGGCGAAACTCACTGGTACAAAGTCGACCAGATCGACACCGTGCTGCCCGAAGAAACCGAGGGGCTGCGCATCGTCGACGGCCACGACTACGTCACGCTCATCACCTGCACCCCCACCGGCATCAACTCGCACCGGCTGCTCGTGCGCGGCGAACGCATCGCGCCCCCCGCAGAATCCAGCGGCCGCGAAGCGATCGCGGGCGACGGCAAACACGCCGGAATCCCCTGGTGGGTCCTCATCTTTACCGGTGGCTCCGCCGCCACCGCATACCTGCTGTTCGCCCCACCGCGCCCCAAGAAAGCTACGCCATGATCGCGCCACACCCTCGCCCACTCGCGGGTCGCGTCGCGACGGTTACTCTGACACCACCAGCGCCGGCAGCGCTGGCTCTGACAACACGAGCTCTGAAGAAAGCAATGATCCGGATCGCGAAGAACCTCACCGCCCTGCTCGCCGTAGCGCTTGTCACCGCGGTGATGCTGTCATCGGCCGGGCCGGCAGCGAGCGCTCTGCCTGGCACCGCGCTGCCTGCGACCGCGATGCCGACCGGGCCTTTTACGATCGAAGTGCACAAGTACGAGCAGCCGGCCACGCCGGGCGACCCGGCAACCGGGCTGCCGCTGGATGCGGCCGCGCTGCCCGCGACCGATCCCGTGCCGGGGGCGACATTCGCGGCCACCCGAGTGCCGGGCATTGACGTCACGACGAACACCGGGCAGCAGCTCGCCGCCGCGACGACGGCGCAAGAAGCGGCGACAAAGATCGCGCAGAGCGGGGCGACCGCACAGGCGGAAGCCACGACCGACGCGGCGGGCAACGCGACGCTTGCGGGGCTTGCCGCGGGGTTGTATCTCGTGCGCGAGACGGCGACCCCTGCGGGGTTCTTTGGCGCCGAGGCGTTTCTCGTCGTGCTGCCGCTCACGAACTCCGACACGGGCAACTCGTGGCTCGACACCGTGCACGTGTACCCCAAGAACCAGAACATCGGCGCGGGCACGGTGCTGCACGTGAACGACGAAGACGTGTGGGCGTGCCAGGACCCGGTGACGTGGCGACCGGTCGCAACAATTCCGACGCTGGGGGCGGTGGGCGGCGGGGGAGCGGCGAGCGCCCTCGACGGCTACGTCATTCAGAACCTGATCGACCCCGGTCTCAAGCTCGTGGGCAACGCGAGCGACACGACGGTGGGCCTTACGAGCGTGGGCGGTGCTGGCGGGGCCGGTGCGACGCTCGTCGCGGGCACCGACTACACCGTGAACACCGTGACCATTGAGGGCCGCGAAGCGATCGAGGTGGTCTTTACCGCGGCCGGGCGGCAGAAGCTCGCTGCGGCCAAGGCCACAGACCCCGGCGCCGAGGTGACGCTCGGCTACCGCACCGTTGTGCGCAACGACGCGCCGGGTGAATACACGAACGAGATGCGGCTCTTGCCGAGCCAGGCCGCGATCGACGCGAACCAGTTCTTCAGCAGCGCCGCGAGCGTCAAGTTTGGTGCGCTGCTCGTGATCGTCGAAGAAAAGGGCAACCCGGGCAACCTCATTCCCGGTGCGACCGTGCAGATCTACCGCACGAAGGAAGACGCCGCGAAGGGCATCAACCCCATCGAGTGCGGCGGGCAGACCTCGTGGATCACCGATAACAACGGCGAAGTGCTGATCGACTGCCTGCGCCTGTCGAACTTTGAAAACGGCGTGCAGCTCGCCCCCGGCGACCCCCGCATACGCGACTACTGGGCGGCGCTCACACAGATTCCGGCGGGTTGGACGGGCTCGAACGAGCCGTTCGCAATGCAGGTGCTCTCGACCTCGATTCTCACGCCCGCTGTCGCTGAGGTGTACCTGACGAGGTCGGGCGATAACGGCGCGGGCGGCGCTGGCGCTGGCGCGAACGGCAACGCGAACGGCGGCGAAACCCCCGGCGGGTTGCCCATCACCGGCGGCCAGGTGACGGGCATTCTGGTGCTCGCACTCGTACTCCTTGGCGGCGGTGTTGGGCTCATGATTGCCCGCCGCAAGCGCACCCCCGCAGAAGAGCCAGAAGACGAGCTCATCGACGACGCCGAAAAGACCCAATCAGAGTGACGCAGCAGCCCGGCGTCACGGGACACACGCAGCAGGCCGCCCAGAGCGGCCTCACAAAGCAGCGCACCCCCAAGCAGCGCAAGCGCCTCGCCTGGAACATCGTGCTGCAGGTGTTCGCGATGCTGGGTATTGGCTTGCTCGTCTACCCCGACGCGGCGAGCTGGTTTGCGCGGCTCGGCCACAACGCCGAGATTTCGGGCTACGTCGACCGCGTTGCACAGACTCCAGACGCAGAGAAGCAGCGCATTCTCGATGCGGCATACGCTTACAATGACACCCTTGATCCGGGCCCGCTCACAGACCCCTACATCGCGCAGAACCCTGATGAGACCGCGCGTACCGCGGTCTACGAGGCGTATGACGACCTGCTGCGCATCAGTGGCACGAACGCGATTGGCACGCTCAGTTACCCGCGACTCGACATCGGTTTGCCCATCTACCACGGCACCGCCGATGAGACGATCGCGAAGGGCGTCGGCCACATGTTTGGCACGTCAATGCCGGTGGGTGGCCCGTCGACGCACTCGGTGCTCACCGCGCACTCGGGGCTGCCGCAGTCGAAGCTCTTCACCGACCTTTTGAAAGCGAAGGTGGGCGACGAGTTCTGGATCTCAGTGCTCGGCGAAGACCACTTCTACCGGGTCGAGGCGGTCGAGACCGTGCTGCCCGAAGACGCGAAGTTCGACATTGCCGAGGGTGAAGACCGCGTCACGCTCTTCACCTGCGCGCCCATCGGCATCAACTCACACCGCTTCCTCGTGCACGCGGTGCGCATCGCCGACGCTCCGCAGGCGGGTGCCGAGGCGATTGCGGGCGATGGTTTGCGTGCCGGGTTCCCTTGGTGGGCAGTGTGGTTTGTAGGTGGTTCTGCCGCCGTGGCCTGGGTGCTGTTCGCGCCGCCTAAGCGCCGCAAACGGGCCAGGGAGGTCCGGGAGGCCCGGCCGGTCCGGCCGATCTAGCCGGGGCGCCGCAGACCGACACTGGCCTACCGTAATGTGCGCTGGGACCGCGGGCGGGTAGGAGCGTGCGCACCAGCGGCAGCTGCAACGGCACCACGCGCGTACGACGGTCTATGTCTTTATCTATGTCTTTGTCTTGAGGCTATGTGTTTGGCGAGAGCCGGGGCGACAAACACATAGAGGCGCGTCGAACGCGTAGCCCCAGGCGAGAGTGCGACTATGCCTGCCGTGCTCGAAGTCGGCACTGTATCGTCCACGAGACGGCATCGAAACGACGAGTCGCCATGGGCGCATTACTGACCCAAGCGCCTACCTGACCCAATCGCTAGATGATGCCGTGAGTTTGGGCGGTGAGCACGAGCACGTCGTCTGACACGTGCTCGGGGTGGCCGAACCCCTGCGCGATCTGGGCGCGCAGCACAGTCACCGTGGCAAGCGGTACGAACAGCTCTTCGGCGACCTGGTGAAGCGGCAAACCGCGCGCCAGCAGCGAGAGCAGTTCGAGCGCGTCGCCCGAGAACGAAACACTCGGCCGCTCTCGACCCGAGAACACGGGAACGGTCGTGTCGAGGGCGGGCCAGCGCTCAAGCGTCGCGCGGGCAAATTCGTTCACTGCCGCCGAAAACACCCGGCACTCGAGCGCGGTGAGACCGTGCGGTAACTCGAGGGCCTGCGACAGCGTCAGCTTGAGTTCATCGTGTTGGCCGGCCGACTCGTAGGCCGATGCCAGGGCAGCCAGCCGCAGCATTTCGAGTTTGCGCAAACCCTTGGTCTCGTCGCGGGCGGCACGCGCGATCGCAATCGCCTCTGCAGCGTTGCCGTCGTGCGCGTGCAGCATCGCGGTAAACACCTGCGTACTGATGACCGAAGCGTCAGCACGTTCGAGGTGCTGCCACGCTTGCCTGACACGGCCCTGCTGCAGCTCAGCAGCGGCGAGTGTAACGGGAATAACGCTACCGCCAAACCCTTCACCATCGACTTTGGGAATGGGAAACGAGTCGAAGAGCCCGACGCGGCCTGCCACGTCACTAGCGGCGCCTATATGTTCAAGAGAATATTGCAGCGCCACGATGAAGAACGGCCACAGCTCACCGATATTGCGCATGTCAAGCTCATCCAGTGCGCGGGCGGCCCCCACGAAATCGTCGGTTGCAGTCATCACGCGCGCGCACACCGCACCCGCGTCGATGCCTGCCTCAGCCCAGCTGCCTGTGCGTGGCACCCGATCGGCTTGCATGAGGAGCAGTCGCGCACGCTCAGGGTCACCAAACGCCGCGTGAATCATCGCCGCGCGCACGTAGGCTTCGCGATGCAAAAAAGCCAGGCTCGGCACGAGCCCAAACATTTGGGCCTGCGTGAACGCGTGCAGGGCGCGCCCAAAATCACCGGCGAGCATCGCGGTGATGCCGGTGTGCACGGCCGTGAAGACGCCCCACGGGTCGAGCGAGTCAAAGATGGGCCGTACCCGGTGTGCAGAGTCTTCGAAATTCTCGATGTATGCGAGCGCGGCGACCGAGTGGCCCTGCAAACGTTGATCAAGCATCGCGGCGAGTTGTAACAGCAGCTGCGCCTCAGGCGTGCCTACATCTTGCAGACCGCGCAGCACGCTCATCTGCTTGAGGCTGGTCGCATTCGTGAGCGTAATGAATGAATAGAGCACGGCGGCGACGCTCGATCGGGGCGCCCCGGCGTCGACGATTGAGGTAAGAATACGTACGAGCCGAGAGTGTTCAAACCCGTACCAGGTGGCGAGCAGGCTCTGCTCAATGAGCGACTGGGCACGCCACACGTCGCCTGACGCGTGAGCTCGCTCGATTTCTTGCACAAACTCAGAGAGTTCACCCACAGGCGCCGACGACTCGGTCGCCCAAACGTTGTCTCTGTGATGCCCCATTTTTCCCAACCGTTGTGAAGGCCGGTTCTGTGAAGAATGCTAGCGGCTCATCGTAGTAGGTCAGCGAAGTTTTCGCGACGACCATAAATAACCTATGCCTTTGGTGCTCGGCAAGCAAGGAGGAGTGGGGGACAGGTAGGGGGTATTAGCGCCTGTTCAGAGCGTGATGAGTTGTATCTGCGTAGCGTCTGCGCTGTATGAGCATTAACCGGTGGCCGTGTTTTGTTTCACGTTGGCCGAACGGACGTTATATAAGGGAGTAAGACGTATGCATCGAGTAAAGCAAGGACAACAAGGTCGCAAAACGATTCGTCAAGGGGTACGAAAGCTCAGCGCATGCTTGCTCGGCGTGGCCCTGGCTAGCAGCACATTGGTTGGCGCGGCGGGGGCGGCCGCACCTGCCCACGCGGTAATGAGCGACGGGCCATCTGCTTTCACAGACCGTCCAGGCGTGGCAAAGAGCCCCACTGAAGTGTTTCTCGAAAACTTCGAAAACATTGACAAGAGTGGTCCAATCGTGCCGTTGGTGGACTACGTTTCCACAAACGAGTTCCCAGCCGGTACACCTCTCAAATACATCGCGGAGGGGCAGTGGGCAGACCCCATAGCAAACTGCAATGGGTTTGTTACTTCTGCGAACAGTGATATGGGAGGGACATGCCAAAATAATCTCCCATCGCAAGGAGGGCTAAAAGCCCTGGCTGACGTACTAGGCCAGGTGAATGGCGCTGCCGATCCGACCCAGAACGCTGTAGTTGCCGCATACACGTCAGGCCCTGCAGGGGCGGCTGATCTGATCCAGTTCGGCACGGAAGGTGAGTTGATCCCGCTGACGACGCCCAATCGGTTCATGACGTTCTCGGTGAACGCTGCGGCAGTGTCCTGCTACGCAGCACAACCATCGATGCGATTCTCAGTAGTTGTAGATGGTGTTGAGACTCCCATTTCAGGCGCAGACGGGATTAACCCCTGTGTGGATCCACGTGCATCGGTGTACGCGCCGAGCAGTGACCCAGCGAACACGAGCTTCTATGCGGGTACGTTCGCGTCGGGTGGCTCATTCATCACGACCGGTTCACCTATCGGGCTGATCATGCGTAACGGTTCAGGAGCGACAGCCGGCAACGACGGGGCATTTGACGACATTCGACTGCTTGACGTCACCCCGCACCTGAACAAAGAGTTCGTCGATGCGAGTGTGGCTGTGGACGACGTATCCACACTGACGTTTACGATCACCAACACAGCCGAGTTGGCTTCAAAAGAGGGTTGGACCTTTACAGACACACTGCGCGAAGGCCTACAGTTCGCTCAAGATCCCAAAGCGAAAAGTACCTGTGCAGCAGACCTATCTTTCCCCGCTTCAAACAAATTTGCGGTGACCAAGGGCACGTTGGCTGAGGGCGAAGCAAGTTGCACGATTTCAGTTGATGTGACCTCGAGTACACCAAAGGGTTCAGCGGCTTCACCTAAGATCTACACGAATAATGTCAACGACATTAGTGACGTTATTGGCCTGGACGCTACTAACGAGACTACAGTCGAGTTTTTCTCTGAGCCGAAGCTCAAGGTGAATAAAACCAACAGCGCCGCAAAGTTCCCGTCTGTAGGGGACCGTATCGAGTTCACAGTGACCGCGCAAAACACAGGTAATGGTGCGTTTGGCGATAACCAGCGTGACGACGCGCTGAAGAACGCCGTCGTTATTGACGACCTCACTGAGGTGCTCGATGACGCAATCCTCGACGAAAGCTCGCTGAAAGCAACTGTGGGTGGCGTCGAAGTCGGGGCCCCTAAATGGGATCCGAAGTCGAAAATGATCACCTGGGCCGGGCCACTCAAAGCGGACGCTAACGTTAGCACGAGCGATGCACCCTACGCCGGGGAGAGTGTCGTGATCACGTATGCGGTAACTCTGAAGGGCGGCGGTGACGGCGAAATTCTGAACACGGCTTGTGTTCCGGTCGCCGTCGCGGACGGCCGACCTTGCGCCTCCTCAACAGCTTCCCTTCCCGCGCTTGAAGTGACCAAAGCCGCAAACGAGACAGCAGTCTCTGCGGTCGGTGACACGGTTGAGTACGCCGTGACTGTCACTAACCCTGGGCCGGGAGCTTGGACTGACGAAAACCCGGCACGAGTCACCGACGACCTGTCACAGGTACTCGATGACGCAAAGCTCGATGCAAACTCTCTGTCTGCTGAAATAGATTCAGAGGCGGTCGGTGCTCCGATCTTCTCCGCTGACACTGAAGAGCTCTCTTGGAGCGGTTCGCTTGGCGCGGGCAAATCTGTCGTACTGAGATACTCAGTGGTTTACACAGGTGCTGGTGATCAGCTGCTGACGAATACGGCATGTGTGCCTACCGATGCAGTTCGCTCCGAGGTGGATACCTGCGACACCGTGATTGTCACAGGACCCAGGTTGACGATCGACAAGTCAGCGGAGGGGTCATCAGAGCCACTTGTGGCCGGATCGACAGTCAAATACACGCTGTGGTTTGCAAATACCGGTAACGCGCCAGCTGATATTGATTACCTCGACGCCCTGTCGCACGTGCTCGATGATGCAGATATGACCGACGAGCCCACTGCCGTTGAAGGAAATCTTGAAGCAGTGCGTGCTGGTGACAAGATTATGGTCACAGGCAGCGTTCCCGCTGGTGAGCGCTACAGCGTTGAGTACACGGTGGCGATTAAGGCAGACGACAATCGCGGGGATGATCAACTCGTCAACCACCTTGTTCCGTTCAGTACAACGCCCCCAGCGACTGTAGATACGTGTGATGTCGCAAAAGCAACGAATGATGGGATCTCGGCCGAAACCTGCAATCCGGTCTTCACTCCAGCGCCTGCACTTGAGGTAAAGAAGAGCGCTGTCGGATCGAGTGACCCGCTTCGTGCAGGGTCGACGATCGAGTACACATTGACGTTCAAAAGTGTGGGCAATGCGCCGGTAGGGGTGAACTACACGGACCACCTATTGCATGTGCTTGACGACGCAAAAATAGTCGTAGAGCCAACCGCGCTCGTCGGTGACCTGCATGTGGTTCGCACAGGCAACACGATTGGAATCACCGGGGAAGTGCCAAACGGTAAGAGCTACTCGATCACGTATGAAGTGAAGGTGCGCGACGAAGGAGCGCGGGGCGATTCAATTGTCGCGAACTTTCTGATGCCCTCAGACCAGGCGCCACCTGCTACCGTGCCGACGGAGTGTGAGACGCGAGAAACAAGTGATGGCGTTACTGCTGAAACCTGTTCACCCGTTGAGTCACTGACACCTCCTGTTGACCCGAAAAAGCCCGGTGATTCAAAAACTCCGGCGACTCCTGGAAGTACGCCGAAGAGCGACTCAGCTGTGTCCCTCGCAGCGACGGGAGGTCCACTCGTCGGAGCCGCGACAGGATTGGCGCTCTTGTTGCTCGCAGCTGGTCTCGTTGTGCTGCGTGTACGAAAGGGGAACGCGGCGAACTAACACTCCGTAGCTGGTTTCTCTGCGGATAGGACCCGCCACACAGCGGTCCTATCCTGCAGGGACCACGACGGCTCTATATAGTGCATAGAGCCGATACTAGTTCCATTTCCTAACCCACTTAACAACTGAGGGTCGCTGAGCATGCACGCTATAGAAGGGCTGGAACCATTAAGATTCCCATCCCTACGGCGCGACGGCTTGCTGAGCTCGTCGCGTGTGGCCCAGGCCGCTCTGCTCGTGATTCGTGGCATCAAAGGTATGGGTAAGTCGACGCTCGCGCGCCAGTTCGCGGGACAGCGGCGCGATGCCGGTGACATGATCATGACGGTCTCGGGCGTCGACATGACGGCCGAGCGGTGGGGTGACCTCGCTGACTCAGCCCGCGGGCATGCGGCGCAGGGCGTGGCGGTGACCGTTGTAGTAGATGACGCGCACGAAGTCGCGGGGTTCCCGCTGCACGATGCGGTGCTCGAGCTACTCGAATCGATCACGCTTGCACGAGTGATTGTCGTAGGTAGCCAGGTGGCGCAGCTCGACCTGCCAGCGGTCGGGGTGCGGGTGCCCATGCACGTGATCGCAGACGGCGCGCTCGCGTTTACCGCAGACGAGGTGCTACAGCTGGCGCGGGCACGTCTCACAGAGCAGGTCGCCGACATTGCCACGCGGGTGTTTGAATTGACGCGGGGGTGGCCGGCCGCCGTGCACAGACTGCTCGCGCGGGCCAATTTCATGGGGAGCAACGCGGCGCTCGAACAAGAGATGGTGCAGTTCTGTGAAGAGCTACTGTTACCACGCATCGATGAAATTGATGCAGCTACACGCGCGGCGCTCACGTTTGCGTCCGCGCTGCCAGCGCTCAACCCGGGGCAGCTTATGCGCGCGTGCAACAACATGCGCTCGGGCGTCGAGATTTCAGCGGCGCGGGCAGACGAGATTCTCGAAAAACTTTCACACCACCTGCTGCACCAGCGCCACGTGCGCGGCACGAGGCAGTACTACCAGCACCCGTTTATGCGGGGCGTGGTGTGGGCGCACCGCAGAAAGCTGATGACTGCGCGTGAGGTGTCGGTGTGGGCAGACGCGTTTGTGGCCGACGATGCTGAGGTACGCGAGGGGGTGGCGTGGCTGGCGCTGTATGCGGCGTTCGACCTGCACGATTGGAGCACACTCGACTCACTGATGGTGACGATGTTCTCTGAGGACTTCATTGATCCGGCGCCGCTTTTGAGAGCACAGATCAGAGCGATCCCGAGCAGCGCGAAGAAGCGCTACCCGCTACTGCACCTTGCCGCGCTCGTTGAAGAGTTCGCGTTTCCCCGGGGGCGGCGTGAGCGGGTGCTGTTTGAGCTGCGCGGTATTGCAGACAAGTCAGTGAGTACGCAGAGTCACACAGTCGGGCCGATTGGTCTGCTCACTTCGGGTATGCGGCTCGCCGCGGCGAGGCTCACAGGCGATGACGACGTCTACGTGCGCATGCTCGACCAGGTGGCAACGCGGCTCAACGAAATGTCACCCGCCGAAACAGTCGCGCACCGCACGATGATGCTCACGGTGTGTGCGCAGCTGGCCGTGAGCTATTGGTACCGCGAAGAATACGATGAGGCGAAGCGGTGGTGTCGCGAGGGGCTCAACCTGGCCCCCGCCCATCTGACAAGCGGCGAGGTGCACCTGCGGTCGCTCAGTGCGGCGATTGCAGCCTGGCGCGGTGACATGCCGCGCGCGGAGGAGCTCGTGGCGGAGTGCCAGCGCAATGACATTCCTGAGGCGTGGCGAGTGCGCTACGCGGCGGTGCCGTATTGGATCGCGCTCGCGCTCGTGTCGATCGAGGCGGGCGACTGGGAGCAGGCAGAGAGCACGTACGACGCGATCTCGTGGCGACTCGGCACCAACGAGAACTGGCCGTTCATGGTGTGGGTGCGTGCACACATTATTGAGCACCGGGTGGGCGGTGTTGAAGCGCTGTCGTGGGTGCGCGCAGAAATGAAGCTGCACACTCGCGGGTTCGCGCTCGCGACGGGGCCGCTGCGAGCACTCAACGATCTACATGCCAGGCTCGCGTGGAAGTACGGGCGGCCACAGCTCATCACCCCGGCGGCGCAGGCGACGGGTCTCGAGCGGGTGTATGCCGAGTTTGCTGCCGCGAACTTTCAGGCCGCCCGTTCGGCCGCGGCGGGGCTTGCTGAGTCGGCCGCCCGCACGGGCATGTGGCGTATGCGTGCGCGTGCGCTGCTGCTGCAGGTGATTGCCGAGCACGAGCTCGGTGGGGCAGACGAGGCACAGGTGCGCGAGCGTGCCCGGGCGCTGCTCACGCAGTACAAGCTGTCGACGCCGCGGCTTGAGCGGCCAGCGTGGTGGGACACCACGGGCACGGGGGTGCCACACAGAGCGCTTGCTGTGCAGGCCCCCGCCGAAAACGAGCCGCAGCCTGGCACCGCGACGGCCCGCCCCGCGAGCGTGCTCACTCGGGCAGAAATACGTACGCTGCGGGCCGTCGCCCGCCACGGCACAACACCCGCCGCTGCCAAGGCCCTGCACTTGAGTGTGCACACGGTGCGCGACCACGTCAAGGCGATCTATAAAAAGCTCGGTGTGTCGAGCCGCGACGATGCCATACGGGCGGCGGCTGCGGCGGGCCTGCTGGCCGCTGAAACTGCGCACTGACGGGACATATGTGCCGGATCAATGGTGTGAGATGAGGGATAGCGGGTGATAGTGGGGGTGTAAGTAGGGGAAGATTGCGTATTTTCTCAGGTTGTAGACTGGCGGGCCCATAAGCTTGAACCATCGCCACTCTCACACGTGTAGCTGTTCTGGCATTCGCGGGGGAGTGAGCGGTTCGGTTCAACATCCCCCCAAGCGTTGAATCGGCACTGCGGTGGTGCGGCGCTACTCCCCCCTATAAGAGCGCTGCGCCACCGCACATCTCTTTGCCATCGCGTTTGCGTTTGAGCCAGGTGTGGTGCATCACTGCACAAACCCAGCGGATCGCGGGGCGGCGCTGATATTTTGGGGGAGTGACTTCACTTGCCGCAATTTCTGCGCTCCCTGCCCTGCTTGGCATCGACTGGCTTGACCCCGAGACCCTGCTGAAAGCGGGCGGCTGGGCCGCCCTGGTTCTCGCGTGCGCATTCGTGTTTCTCGAAACGGGCGTGCTGGTACTCGCGTTCTTGCCGGGTGACTCGCTGCTGTTCACCGTGGGCCTGTTCACCGCGACCGGGGTGATCGATATTCCCATCTGGATCACCTGTGTGCTGCTGTTCATCTTTGCGTTTGCGGGCGATCAGATGGGGTTCATGATCGGTCGCAAGCTCGGCCCCGCCATCTTTAAGAAGGAGAAGAGCAAGCTCTTTAACCCCGAGAATGTGGCGCGCACGCATGAATTCTTTGAGAAGCACGGCCCTAAGGCGATCATTATCGCGCGCTTCTTGCCCGTGTTTCGCGCGTTCGTGCCGGCCGCGGCGGGCGTGGGCAACATGACCTACCGCCACTTCGTTGCCTACAACGCGATCGGTGCGCTCCTGTGGGGCGTGGGCGTCACCCTGCTGGGCTTCTTCCTGGGGCAGATTCCGTTCGTGCGCGAGTACAGCGAGATCTTCATCATCGTGCTGGTGTTGATTCCCGGGATCCCGATTCTCATCGAGGCCATCAAAGCGTTCAACAACTGGCGCCGCGCACGCCGCGCATAGCGTGGGGCGGCGGCCCCGGAGGCCACGAAGGCTTTCCACTGTCGTAATGACGCAATCATCTAGAGTTGAACTGGAGGTAGGGCATGTCTGATGACGAGTACCAGATCAACGCAAGTCGGTTTATTGAAACATTGATTGAACAGCGGGCGATGCGGCTCAAAGGCGGTCTCTATCACCTGAACCAGATTCAGATGGCCTTCAATAGCAATCGCATTGAAGGTAGCAGGCTCAGCGAAGATCAGACGCGATACATCTACGAAACGCAGACGGTTAGTGGCGAAGCGCTATCTGTCGACGACGTGGTGGAGACGGCGAATCACTTTCGTGCCTTTGACTGGATGCTTGACCACCTCGATGAGCCGCTTGGCCGCGACAAGATCTGTGAGTACCACCGAATCTTGAAGTCAGGCACGAGCGACGCCGCAAAGCCCTGGTTTGTGGTCGGCGGGTGGAAGGCTGTGGCCAACGAAGTCGGGGGCACTGCGACGTCACGCCCGGCAGATGTTGACCGTCACATGAGTGAACTTCTCGAAGCTACACCAGCGCGCATGCTGTTTAATGACATCGCTGATTTTCATCACCAATTTGAGAGCATTCATCCGTTCCAAGACGGCAATGGCCGCGTGGGCCGTCTACTCATGTTTGAGCAGTGCTTACGCAACAACATCATGCCGTTTATTGTTTTGGACGAACAGAAAGAGTTCTACTTCCGGGGGCTCAAAAACTACGGTGAAGAGCCGGGTTTTCTGCGCGAAACGCTGCGCTCGTTTCAAGATAGGTACCACGACAGGTACGCCCCCTTCGTGCCGCCCCAAGCGCACAGCCTCTAGGCGTGTGGGTCGGTAACGTTTCCAGACCCTTCGGCGCCGTCGCCAAATAGTGCGCCGGTAGTCTCGTGCCGCCCGTCTGTCGACTTCCAGCAAGAAGTCGGCCCAGAGAACGGGCAATTAGGCCACTCCTGACCCGCTCTTGGCGGGGCCCTGCCTGTCGGGCTACGCCAGGCCGAGTTCTCTACCCATTGCGCTGTCGACGGCGTGGGCGAGCCCGGTACGTGGCTTTCAGAGGTTGTGGCAGGCTGCGTGGAGCGCCCATTCCGCGGCCTTTTCGCGCCGAGCCAGTCGTCCAGGCTGGCCGGAAGAGATGAACTGCTGTTGTTGATCGCTTTACACACGAGTCGGCACCGAAATGACGAGTCGCCACGATAAAAGCGTACTTATCGTGGCGACTCGTCATTTCGATGCATAGTCGTGGTTGTTCTCGGGTGCGGCTACAGGGCAGAACGCATTACTGACCCAGGCACCTAGTCTGTAGCCCCCACACACCTAGACTGCAGCACCCACTCACACGACGGTCACGAAGCGTGTGAGCGCGTCGACGAGCACGTCGGCGAGGCCGGTCTCATGGCCCATCTCGGCGCGCGCTGCGACCGCGATATCGGGGTGGTCGGTGATGATCCCGTCGGTGCCGCGGCGCAGGTGCGCGCGTATACCCGGCTCCTCGTTCACCGTCCACGTGAAGAACCCGAGCCCCGCGCCTTCCGCCGCCTGCTGCATGCTCTCGGTCGCGGTCCACTCCTCGACGACGATGAAGTCAGCGGGGGTGCTCGGCACGTCGCCGCCCGCAAACGCCATCGTGTACCCGACGGTCAGGTCGGGTCGCAACCGTTTGAGCGCGGCCACACTCGCGCGGTCGAGTGAGTGGTAGATGTTGTTCTCGAGCAGCCCCAGCGTCTCAAGCTCTGCCACGAGCTGCTCGACGTGATCGGGTGTGTCTGCCCCGCCCAGTTTGATCTCGATGAGCAGCGGCATGTCGATCTCGGCCGCGTGCGTCACATAGTCGGCAAAGCTCGGCACCGTATCTGCGTGGCCGAACTGGTCACGCACCTCGATCTGTGTGATCTCGTCGAGGGTCAGGTCTTTCACTGCAGCGTCGATCCCGGCAAGCCTGCCAAGGTGAGCGTCGTGCATCGCGACGAACTCACTGTCTTTCGTTTGCATCACGTCCATCTCGACGAGGTCTGCGCCCACGCGCTTCGCCGCGTCGAGCCCGCCAATCGTGTTTTCGACGCCACCGCCCGAGAATCCCCGGTGCGCGAGCACGAGCGACGAGGGTGCCCCGGCGAGCTGCGTGAGCGGCGCGATGCTCAGGGCGCCGAGCGCCACGGCGAGCACGCCCGCTGAGATGAGCACGGCAGCGCGCGCTCCGGATCCGCGCGAGCCAGCCGCCTCGGGTGCCGCGGCGGCCGCGGCCCGGGTAGAGGCGGGCTCGTCGGCTGCGGCCGGGTGGGGAGCTGTGACTTGGGGTGCACGGGGTGCGGGAGCGCGGGTGGGATCCGGAACGAATGTGACCTGCTCGGGCAGCAGCGCGGGGGCCTCGGCACGGGCAAGCTCGACCCGTGAGATGAGCGCGCCCGCGACCCAGGCGGTCGCAAGCCCCGCAATGACCGCCCCCACGATCTGCGCGATGGCGAGCGAGAACGCCGCAACGACGGGCGAGGCACTGGGCCAGACCGCGTCGGTGATCGCGGTGGGCACGATCGCGGTGATAAACAGCGCGAGACCAGCCACGCCCGCTGCGAGGGTGACGGTGGTGACCGTCAGCACGAGCGCGGCGGGGGAGCGCAGGCCGCGGGTCAGACGCCAGCTCGCGCGTGCGGAGCGGCGCCCCGTCGACAACACGAACGTGGGCACAGTGAGCGCGAGGCGTAGATTGAGCCAGGCGAGAGTGATGAGGAGCAGCGTGAGGGCGACCGTGCTCGACGTGCTCTTGAGCAGCTCGCCCGATATGAACGACGGGATCGCGATGCCCTGCGCGAGGGCCGAGGTGAAGCCGAATCCGCTGAGCGGCAGCAGCAGAAACAGGTACGCGATGAGTGGCAGCGAGCCGGGCCGCATGAGCTGCCGGGCGACGCGGCCGAGCTCAGCGCAGAAGGCGCGAGCGCCGAGCCCGGGCCAGCGCAGCAGCACCACGATCGAGGTGAACTGCAGCGCGATCAGCCAGAACGCGAGCAGCACCACCACGACGAGGAGCAGCAGGGTGATGGGCAGCCCCGTGAGGGAGGGGAGCGCTTCGAGGTCGAGACCGCGCATACCGCCCGCCCGCAGTGCCTGCCGAAACAGCCAGCCGAGGGCCGGCAGTGCGACGAGCGCAATGATCAGCTGCG
Source organism: Leucobacter faecis (assembly GCF_054456695.2). NCBI lineage: Bacteria > Bacillati > Actinomycetota > Actinomycetes > Micrococcales > Microbacteriaceae > Leucobacter > Leucobacter faecis. Next base: position 94,434 of record NZ_JBTJER020000004.1, on the reverse strand, counting down.
TCGCGAGCAGCAGCCCGATGAGTCGCCAGCCGGCCGCGCGCAGCATGCGCCAGCCACCGCCCACCAGCAGCCGGTACTCGGCGAAGAGCCCGGGCCGCGAGGTAGCAGTCTCGAGTGTCACGTCGCGCACCGGGGTTAGCGCCGCACCTTGCGGTACGGGTGGGTCTGCACGCGCGCAGCGACCTCGGCGACCAGCTCGTCGCTCGACTTGCCGGCGCGCGCCTTCGCGATGATGCTGCGTGTGACGCGGGCTGCGGCGCGCATGTTCATGGGGCGCCCCTCGATGCCAAATAGCAGCAGCGCCCAGTCGGGCAAGAGCGAAAGAATGCCGTCTTGCACATTGACCGTCGCCCACACCTTGAACGGATTGCCGCGCAGCACCGGGGCGCGCAGGGCGCGACTGATCTCGGCCGCTCCCAGGGTGAGCGCCATCCACGCCTTATTTTCGTCGATGTAGGCGTCGAGCTCGGCGCGCGTGCGAGGCAGCAGCTGCGGGTTCTCGAGGTCGGTGATGCCCACGATGCGGGCCGCCTCGTGCTGCTCTTGTACGAAGCGGTCTTGCTCAGCGACCGAGAGGGTGGGGCCAAACGCGTCGGCGGCGCGCAGCACACCATAGATGACGCAGTTGTGGGTCCAGGCGAGCCACTCTTCGTTGTCGGCCCGCAGCTCTTCGCCCGTGCGAGGGTCGGTCCACACACTCGCCGCGTGCAGCCGCTGCACCGCCGCCCCCGCCGCGTCGGCGTGCGCGCGGTCACCAAACACGGTCGTGTCAATGTAGCGGCCCGTGCGTTCGCTGCGGCCTTCGACGTCGGTCGCGTAGCCGCTCGTGCCCTCGAACACGCGCATCATCATGGGGTTGAGAGACTGCAACAGCACGGCCGCGGCCCCGCCCAGCTTCGAAGACGGATCAGCAAACAGCCGCCAGCTGATGCTGCCGGGGCCGAAATACCCGCCATCTTCGGCGCCCGCTCGGGCCGCGGCGATCGGGCCTTGACCGCCGCTGGTTGTCGAGCCGTGAGCAACCGGGCAGCCGCCCACACCTGCTGCGGCGGGGCCTGATGTGTCGGCGGCGGCAGCGGCGGCTGCGTCGGGAGCGGCGGCTGCGCCGCGGCCGGCTGATGAACCGTGGGTATCGTGCTGAGACATGCTTGCTCCGTTGGTAGCGTGAAAGCGTTGGATCAGGTCCAACAATAGCGTGACGGGTGCTTGTTCGTGCGCGCCAGGGGTGCCAAACTTGCCCCATGAAAACCAAACTGAGTGCTGCGGCCGCGACGCTGCTGGTGGGCCTGGCCCTCGCGGGCTGTGCGGGGCCGAGCACGGCACCCATAGGCGGCGATGTGATCGCGCCCGTGACAGTCGCCGCAAACGACCTGCAGGGCGACACGGTGGATCTCGTGGTGGGGCAGACACTCAACATCGATACCGGGAGCCTCGCCGTCGACAGCTACACCGGTGAGGTCTCAGACGCTTCGGTGGCGACGTTCGAGCCGGGGCGAGTCGACGGCAGCGCAGAGTTTAACCCGGGCGTCACCGCGCTCGTCGCAGGTAAAACGACGGTGACGCTGAGCAATGAGCAGGGCGGCATACAGCCGCTCGAGTTCACGGTTGTCGTGTCGCCGCGCTCGTAACGCTCGCAACGCTCGCGGCGCTCGTCCCCCCAGGCTGTGCCCTGGATCATTCACAGGGACGGGGGCTACTCTGAGAAACTGTGCTGACCGAGCTTGAAACCCTGTCAACGACCGCGCTGTACTCGGCGATGATCGTGTATTCGATCGCGTTTGTGTTTTACGCCGTCGATCTCGCCAACCGCAGCGGTGACGCAGCTGTAGCTGCGGCCGGTGCCACGGCACGCGAGAGCTCGGCTGCCGCGGGCGGTGGCGTCGCCACACTCACGCGAGCAGCGAGCGACGTCGCGGCGAAACCGCGTCGTTCTAAGGCGCTACGCATTGGCTTCTCGCTCACGGTCGTGGGCTTCGCGTTTCACCTTGCCGCGACGATTCTGCGCGGTATCGGAGCCGAACGAGTGCCGTGGGCCAACATGTACGAGTTTGCGCTCACCGCGACCTGCACCATTGTGCTCGTGTTCTTGGTCGTGCAGTTCGTGGTCGACCTACGCTTCTTGGGTGCGCTCGTCACCGGTATGACCGTGCTGTTCTTGGGCATCACCAAGCTCAACTTCTACGTCTCGATCGTGCCGCTGCCGCCGGCGCTCGACTCGTACTGGCTGGTGATTCACATTCTCGTGGCCGTGCTCGCCGTGGGCGTGCTGACGCTGTCGTTCGGTCTATCGGTGCTGCAGCTGATGCAGCACAGGCGCGAAGCGCGCGACGCCGCAGGGGAGCCGACCGGGCTTAAGTTCATGGCTACGATGCCGTCTGCCGTGCGACTCGAAGACCTGTCGTACCGCCTCGCGATCATCGGCTTTGTGTTTTGGACATTCACCCTCATTGCCGGGTCGATCTGGGCCGAGGCCGCGTGGAGCCGCTACTGGGGCTGGGACACGAAGGAAGTATGGACCTTTGTGATTTGGGTGCTCTACGCCGGCTTCATTCACGCGCGCGCGACGCGCGGCTGGCGCGGCACACGCTCGGCGTGGTTGTCGATCATCGCCTACACCGCCGTGATCTTTAACTTCGCGATCGTCAACGTGTTCTTCAAGGGACTGCACGCCTACTCGGGTCTGTAACCCCTGGGACGCGGAATGTTGACGCTACAGCGTAGGCAGCGGGTTGGCCTCGCAGGGCTCGTATCGGTGGGGGCACTCGTCGCATTAATTGTGCTTTGGCCGACGCCGGTGGACCGTTCGTTGCGGGGAGTCATCGCGGTGTTTCTTGATGCGCTGCACCACGCTGGTGTGCCCTCGTCATTTGGGTATGCGCAGCTGGAGTTCACTGCCAACATTGTCATGTTTGTGCCGCTGGGCTTCTTCATGTACCTGCTGATCCCGCAGGGTAAGTCGGTGCTGTGTGCGATGCTCGTGCCGGCACTGTCGTTGACGGCTGAGGCCGCACAGATGTTGTTTCTACCCGCGCGTTACGCCTCGCTGCTCGACGTCGTTGCAAACTCGGCGGGTGGCTGGCTTGGTTTGCTGCTTGCAGCCGCGGTGAGCGCTCTTATTGGCGCTCACCGCGACCGAATTACTGCTGTGGCAGCTCAGCCCCGGCTGCAATCCCCGCAGCATACTCACTAAGAGTGCCGTCTCGGAAGGCGGCTCGCACACCCTCGAGCGCTGCCTGGTCGGGCACCACGATCGACTGCCCGTCGCTCGAGGTTCCCGTGCCGAGGGTGGGACTCGTGAAGAACGTCATGCCGTCTGACTTGAGTTGGCGCATGTCGAATCCCAGGCCTACTGCGGTAGGCAGAGTAAGGCCCTCATCAAGCGTGAGGTAGGGGCTGAGCGCATCAAAGGTGCCCGAAATCTTGCTTGCGTCAGTCAGGGTGTCTTTGCTGAGTAGCTTTTTCATGACGCCCTTGAGGTAAGCCTGCTGATTGCGGGCACGCTGGTAGTCGCCGTCGGCGAAGGCGTAGCGCTCACGTACGAACGACAGCGCGTCCTTGCCGTCGAGGGTGATCTCACCCTGAGCGAAGGTCTGGCCGCCGTGCTTGGCAGTAAACTCTTGTGAATTATTGACCTTCACACCGCCGAGCGCATCGGTGAGGCCCTTGAATGAGTCGAAACTAACAAGCGCGACGTGATCGATGCGGGCACCGACGAAGTTCTCAACGGTGTTGACGGCGAGTGGTACCCCACCGAAGGACACCGCCGCATTAATCTTCGCTTCGCCGTGCCCTTGAATCTCAACCCAGTTGTCACGCATGATCGACATGAACGTGACGTTCTTGCGGTCGGGTGAGATCTGGGCGACCATGATCGTGTCGCTGCGGAAGTTACCGAGATCTTCTACAGAAGCATTGGGATCGTTCGACTCGCGTGAGTCTGAGCCGAGCAGCAAAATGTTGACTGGGGCCTTCTCACCAGGCTCTGGTGCGACAGCCTCGGGCCGCTTCAGTTCGGGAGCTTGCGCAATGCTCACACGCTCGATGCTGTTGAAAGAACTTGAAAGCACGGCGTAGCCGATGCCCGCCGCGATTCCCAGCAGTACGACTAGCGAGCCGAGCACGATCAACGTGTTGCGTAGACCCTTGCGCTTCTTGCGGGGTGCTACAGGTGCAGCTGCCTCAGCCGCGTCGGCCTCGGCGAGGAGCCGATCAAGTGGTGATGGGTTTTCGACCATAGACGTTCTATCTCCCAACGCGACGAAAGGTCGCATGAATCTAGGTGCTGGGGTATCGCGATTGGTAAACGAAGCCCAAATGGGCAGGGTACCTGCCCAAACCTTACGTCTTCCTTGGAGAGTAACCTAAATACAACCGCTTGTTCATGAGGATGTCGCGAGGCCGACGTGTAGGTAGTGAAAGCTTGCTCGTATGAGAAAACGTTTGGTGATGTTTGTCATGCGCGCTGCGACACCGAAACCCTTTCAGAGCCTCGACTGTCGAAGCGCTGTACATGGAGGTTGTGAGTTCTGTGCGTGTGTCTGTCATGCGTAACGTTTGAAAATGGCTGGTATCCTATATTTTGGTAAAATATAGGATGATCAGCGGCTGGCTTGAGTCGCAGTGAGGTAGTCGACTGTAATAATGACTGCATCGGGTCAAGCTTCGTGTCTGGTGTCGGTGATTATTCCCGTCTATAACTGCGAAGACTTCTTGCGGCGGTGTCTCGACTCGGTCTTTGACCAGACAATGCGAGACTTTGAGGTCATTGCTGTCAACGACGGCTCCACCGATCGTAGCCTCGCGATCTTGCGCGAGTACGAGGTACTCCACCCCAACCTGCGCGTACTCGACCAGGCCAACGCTGGCCAAGGAGCGGCGCGCAACCGTGCGATCGATCTTGCCCGCGGCGAGTACATTCTCTTCGTTGACTCAGACGATTTCATCGAACGCGTCACGTTGCAGGTGACGACTGAGCGAGCCGAAGAAGACCAGTCTGACATGGTGCACTTTGACTGGAAGATGATTAACGATGATCCCAGAGAACAGCGCGAGTTCAATTATCATCACGTAGAACCGTTCTGGCATCATCGAGATCTGTTTGGGGCAGACTGCGAGTTGCTGTTTCGCATGCACAGCTATTTCAGTGTGACGAACCTATATCGTCGCAGCTTTTTGGTGCGCCACGCCCTTCGATACGAAGAAGGCTGCATCTATGAGGACAATCCCTTCCTCGCCAGGGTTTTCACTCTCGCAGAACATGTTTCCATGGTGCACTCGCCACTCTACGCGGTTCAAACGAACCCCTTATCTTCGACAAAGCGCGATGTAGACACTGACCGTCACATGCGCGATCATCTTTCTGCAATGCGCAAGAGCTTTGCCTCCTTGGAGCCGCGAAAGCCTGAAACCGCGAATGTCTTGGCGCAGTACCACTTCGAAAAATTCTCGGCGTATTACGCTAGAAGGGTGCCGGTAGGACTGCGCGCTGAGTACGCAAGAGAAACCATGCTGCTGCTCACCTCAGCTGGTCTGCACGCCCCATACCGAGGTCGAAATACCAGCTCATTGCTTCGGGTAGCTTCTCGTCTAGGTGCTCTCTATGCCGATAGCTCCACACGTCTCGAATCACTTCTTAAACTGAAACGTCGTCTCACTCCTCTCGCTAAACGAGCAGTCGCTGGAGCAAAAAAGACTAAACGTCGGCTGCGTCATCCCCTACGGTCCTGGGTGCAACTGGGCATGAACCGGCGACCAGCAGTTCTCGACCCTACGATCATCCTGTTTCTTGGGTTCGATGGACGCTATACGGGCAATTCACGTGCCCTTTTCGAAGAACTGAAAAGCTCAGAAGAAGCGAAGGGGGCCGACCTCCGCTACGTAACGGATGATCTTGCCGTACCCCGGGAACAGCGCATCAAGCCCGATTCTCTTGAACTGATGAAAGTGGCTTCACTAGCAGGCACCGTGATTGCAGAAACGTGGATTCCGGCTTCTCTACCCAAGCACCCTGATTCCACATGGATCCAGTTATGGCATGGTACGCCAATTAAACGCATGCTGTTTGACTCGCACGAGCCCTACATCACGTCGAAGCGCCCGCGACATAAAGTCAATAAGTATCGCGATATTCAACGCTGGGACCGTTTTGTCGTAGATGGAGATGTGGCGGCTGATCGCTTTAGTACAGCTTTTCTACTAAAGCCAGAGCAATTCATCGTTACCGAGTATCCAAGAGTGAAGCGCCTGCGCCAGAGGTTGAATACCACTGGCGAGAGGGAACGCGTTCTTCGAAAACTTGGACTCGAACGCTTCACAGACAAGAAGGTTGCGGTTTATGCTCCGACCTGGCGAGATTACAACTATGGCAAGAGTTGCAATGAGACTGATCTCTCATATTTGATCGATGCCTGCAAACGCTTGAATGTGTTGGGCGCTGATTGGTCGATTCTGTACCATGATCATGATTACATGCCGGTTCAAGTCTTAGATTGGCAAAGTAGAATTTATGATGTGAGCATGGCTGACATTGAAGATTTGATGCTGATCAGTGATTTAATCATCTCAGACTATTCATCTATTCTCTTGGATGCTGCCGAATGCGGGCAAGAAACTTTAGTTGAGAGAGCGGACTCATCAAAGTACGTGACGGCTAGGGGTACATATGGGCCGCTTTGAAGTACATGAGCTCAAGCTAACCTGATAGCAGTGTTGATGATGGAACAAAGTTGCATCTCCAGCTGAAATTCTCGATCTGGCTAAAGGAATCGAAATTTCAACCCCTCACAGTATTTTACTGTATGCACTGGGCTATCCGACAGAGGAAAGACTTCTTTGAAATTAGATTACTCGCCTGAAGACACATTTGAAGTAAAGAATGTCGTGAAGGCTCCGCCAGGATCCCCGCTGGTCTCCTTGATTATTCCAGTTTACAACGCTGCTGAATATCTCTCGCAAACGTTACGGTCTGTGAGTTCACAGACACGATTCAGTGACATGCAAGTGATAATTATCGACGATGGCTCCCAGGATGACTCCTATGAGATCTGTGCAAGATTTGCTGCTGTCCATGAAAATGTTGAGCTGTATAGGCAGGCCAATTCAGGTGCTGCAGTAGCGCGAAACAATGGGCTGGATTTGGCTAAAGGTAAATATATCGCGTTCTTGGACTCCGACGATCGAATGCCGCCCAACAGCATCGATCGACGGGTCCGCGCAATGCGCCCGTGGACTGACGTCGTCATAGGAAATATGCAGACTTTTCCTGTCGTGACTACCTGGCCATGGAGCAAAGATATTGGTCAGGGGGACCGAACTGTCAACATCGTAGAGGCCCCTCGGCTGTTATCTGGTGCGGGGCCTTGCAATAAACTCTTTAGGGCGGAAATCTTCGCAAACGGTTCAAATAGATTTGCTGTTGGTCGACGGTTTGAGGATGCATTCGCTGTCATACCAATCCTGCTCCAAGCGGACAAAATTTCGCTAATCTCGGAGACGGTATACAACTACCGAAAAAGGATTGACGGCAGTTCACTTATGGACGAACTGTGGACTAATAGCGACAGCTATTTTGATCACCTAGCGCTCGAAGCTCATGTTCTTGAAGCGGCACAGGGCATGAGTCGTTCGCGTCGTAAAGCTGCGCAAATGTTCGCCATTCGATCTATCGCAGGGTTCTTTGCTAGGGCATCTTCGGCTTTAAGCTCAGAAGAACTACTACAGTTCTTCCAGGAAGCGCATCAGATTTACAAACACATGCCGCCTGCACTTGTCTTTGACATTATTTCAAACACTAGACATAGGGTGTTGTTCTTTGCGGTCATGACCAACAACTTTCACCTCTTCAGTGACCCTGAAAACGCTGAGTGGCGTGTTGAAACTATCGGGGGCCGCCTGAGAATCGTGCCCACTTGTGAAGTGCCTCTCGAGTACGCGCCGTTCTTTACCCCTTCAAAGACTCCTGTTTTTTTGGAAGCCAGCTACCTGCATGACGGTAAGATCAGGTTTTCAGGAAGCGTCAGAATCCCAGGTATCGCTGCCACTCCCACGGTTGAATTGAATGCTACTTTCATGGCACAAGGGGAATCGATTTCTAGCGTCCGTCCGGTTTCGATTCGAAAATTTGACCATGACACGGATCAAGCGGTAATCCTTCAATGGACGAGTGACGTAAACCCAGAGTTAGTACAAGATACTGACATCTTAAGTGCGCGGTTTAGCATCTTCGGCGAGCAAATAGTTCTACCTTGTCAGTACACGGCGGGATTGCTCCGCTCAAGCAAGCCTCTACAAGTTGAAAATACGATCTTGCAGGTGTTACCAGCACCAAAATATGGCACAAAAATTCGAAAAGTGTCGGGCTCGGCTGGTGGCGTTGCGCGCGTTAGGTGGAGCCTAGCCAGGGCGAAGGACGACATGCAAGCTGCTAAATCGAGGAAGCCATATTGGAAATGGCGAGTATTACGTCTAGTGATTTCGCCCTTCCTTCGAAAGCCACGGTTTGTATTTGGAGAGCGATCGGACACCGCACAAGATAATGGGTGGATCCTATTTGAGTGGGCGCGTAGAAGCCGGTCTGAGATTGCGCCCCGTTACGTTCTGGATGCTGATTCCATCGCTTGGCAGAATACTCAAGATAAAAAAGGCCTCGTTAAACGCAATTCCCTTCGGCACAAACTGCTCATGATTACCGCGAAGGCTGTGATTTCAAGCCAGGACATAGAAAGCTACCTTCTGCCTGAATCTTGGAAGAAGAGCGTCTATCGTCTTCATTTGTTGCCGAGTTTGAACCAGTATCGGATTTTTTTGCAGCATGGGGTGATCCATAATGGGCTGGGTAAACAAGTGCATCGCCGAGGAACGGGGTACGACATGTTCGTATGTTCTTCAACTCAGGAACTAGAGTATCTCCGCCAGTGGTCGGGATATAAGGACGAATTGAAGCTAACAGGGATGCCGCGCCTCGATGCAATTTTCGAGTCAAGGAGCGGTGAAAAATCGCGCGAGATTCTCTTGCTTCCAACTTGGAGAAGTTATCTTGTTGCCCCATCTTTTGCCTCGGATGTTAATGTCACAACTGATGATTTCACTTCTTCAGACTATGCAACGTTCTATGGTGACTTTCTTCAGAGTGATCGCTTACTCGAGGTTCTTGATCGACACAACCTCACCCTTCGATTTGTTCCCCATTATGAGAGCGCAAAATACTTCGAGGTTCTGACTGCTAGCGACCGGATTACGATTGATGTTGACGGCTCGAGCCATATTCCAGATCTGATTCGCTCAACTCCACTACTGATTACAGACTATTCTTCTGTAGCGTTTGATGCTGCTTTTGCGGGAGCTGCGGTGGTGCTTGCCCATTTTGATCTCGAAGAATTTTATGAAAGACACTATTCTCCTGGATGGTATAATCCGGAACTTGGTGTCGGTGCGCCGGCGAAGACGCTTGAGGGCGTATTAGATCTTATTGATGACTATGCGGCATGTGAATTTCATGTAGATGAAGCGTTGCAAGCTCGCGTTGACTCATTCTTTGCACACCATGACCAAAGCAACCGAGAGCGCACCTTTGAAGAGATTGTTAAGTTAGTATCGCGATCATGAGGTCAAGGGGCATGTAATGTTCTAGCATGCCCCGTGACCGGTTGTTGAAGCGAAATGCGTAGGTAGCAGGGTGGTTTCAGATGCCGGCATCTGTAAGGCGAAACCCGCGATAGCCTGCTTCGAACTCTCCTTCGTCCGGGGACCAACGAGTAAACGGTAGGCCGAGGTATTCGCGCTCTGCATAGATGCTCGAGTAATCGGTAATGAGATTGTCTGCTGCGCCGAAGAGTTCGTATGGGGCAACGTCGAGCGCTCTTAAATCCGCGTTGGTGAACGTGAACACGCCAAAATGACGTAGCGAATCGGCGTCGTGCGGGTGCACCTTAGCCACGAAGGTGTGCCCGCGCTGCTCTACGTCTTGCACCAAAGCCGCTACTCGTGGCCCCCAATAGTCGGTGTCGGTGACTGGTACGCCGCTCACGCGTACTTCGCCGCCCGCACGCACTATGGAACGATACGTCGGCGCCCAAACTGTTAGCTTCAGGGTGGGGTCGAAGCCGAGCTTCTCCAGGATCGAACGGTCTGTCGCCGCGCGCCGCATAACCTCTAAACGCGGCTGATACTCGATGACCGGCGTATCAGGCGGCAGCTGATACTCCCGTAGCTGCTGCTCGACCCACTGCGGCGTGATCGAGGCGAGTACGTTTGTCGGGCCACGAAACGTCGTGTCAGGCTTTGGGCCACTACCGTGCGTCAAATGGGTGTGCGTGCGGCGCTTGCTGAGGTCACGGCCGGGCAGTAGAACATGCGTCGAGAACGTGCTTACGCTGACGCGGTAACTCGATAACAGGGCGCCGTAGGTGAGAGTTCGATACTCGATGTTGGTTGGCGGCGCAGAGTCGAGCCGTCGCGCCGCGCGCGCGACGGCCTCGCTTGATACTGCTGGATCTGGCGAAACGAAGATGATGCGCCCTGTATTTGCATTTTGGCCCTCAACCACAGCCTGCACGGTTGCATTTTCTTCGTCAGCATTCAGAGTCACGATCGCGACGTGCCCTGGCCGCGGCCGGGTAACTGTCAGCGTCAACGTCGTTGAGATCGACTGCAGTTCGCGTACTGCCCGCTTCGTTAGCCGAGTGACTACGTGCCCGCGACGAAGCCTCGACAGAATCGACTCCAGCTGCCGGGACATCTACCTACTTCTTCTTATTCATGCGGGCGACGGCCTGTTTAATGGGGCCGTCGAATACCATCTGGCCGCGTTCGAGCACGATGCCTCTGTCGCACAGTTCTTGCACCTGTGATGCGCTGTGGCTCACGATGAACATGGTTTTACCTGAGGCCTGCAGTTCCTTCATCTTCGCGCTACACTTCGCCCTGAACTCCGCGTCGCCCACTGACAACACCTCGTCGACGAGCAACACATCATGCTCAGCGTGAACCGCGACAGAAAAGCCGAGTCGTGCGTACATGCCCGACGAATAGCGCTTTACCTCGGTGTCGATGAAGTCGCCGATCTCTGAGAACGCGAGAATGTCGTCGAATCGCTCGTCGGTCTCAGCCTTCGTCATGCCTAAGATCGCGGCGTTCAAGTACACGTTCTCGCGCCCGGTGAGATCTGGGTGAAAGCCCGCGCCAACCTCGAGCAGGCCAGCGATGCGGCCCGCGGTGTAAATCTCACCTGATGACGGGCGTAGCACCCCAGACAGCAGTTTGAGCGTGGTTGATTTACCCGAGCCATTGCGCCCCATCACCGCGACGGACTCGCCCGGGTAGACCGCAAAGCTAATCGCCTGCAGTGCCTGAAAGTTGTCCTCTACAGGAGTACGACGTACCTTCGCGAGCACTGTCTGTTTGAGTGAGCGAGCGCTACGCATCTTGAAAGACTTGAACACCCGATCGAAAATGATTACGGGGTCTGGACGTGCCTCAGAGGTCTTGCGCAAAGTTGCCCTCCAGCCTTCTAAATACGACCTGGCCGATGAGCAGCGTCCCTAAAGCGATGCCAACACCGGCCATAGTGTTGGTGAGCATGTAATCGGGCATGCGGGTGTCAGTGACGACTTGGCCCCAGAACGCGTGGTGAAACAGCTCTACGCTTACAGACATGGGATTGACCATGTAGATGTTGTAGAGCCAGGCAGGTATCAGGTCGCGCATCATCTCGTGGGTGTAGAGCACGGGCGACATCCAAATGCTAAACATGAGGGCAACGTCGATGATGTTCTTCGCGTCACGGTAGGCGACGTTGATTGCGCCAAAGAAGAGCCCCAAGCCGAGTGTGAACATCACCACGATCAAAATCGCGACGATAAACGCAAGTAACCCCGTCCAAGCGAAATGCCAGCCCGCGATGAGACACACAACAAAAAGCAGCAGCACCTGCGGCAAGAAGTGAATGAACGCCGAGCCCACCGCGGCAACGGGAAACAGTTCGCGCGGCAGATAAATCTTCTTGACGAGGGCAGCGTTACCCGTAATCGAGTTGGTGGCCGCCTTTGTTGCTTCGGTGAAGAAGTTGAGCAGCACGATGCCAGAGAACAGGTAAAGCGGGTACATGTCGACACCGCGATCTACCTTGAGCACTAAGCCAATCATGACGAAGTACATCAGGAACTGGGCGGCCGGCCGAACGTACGACCACGCCCAGCCGAGCACCGAACCGTAGTAGCGGGTGGTGGTGCCCTTTTTGAGTAGCAGCGACAGCAAATGCCTGTAGTGAAACACGTCAAGCAGCCACCGGCTTGCGCCAGGGGAGACGTATTTTGACGCGAGTGGCGTCGAGACTGTTTGAGACACGTTACTCAACGCTACCTCCTCTGCGCGCGCACCACTGACCTTCTAATGCGTAATAAATGTCTATCGCCTGCCTACTCCGATGTATTGCCAACCCGCGGCGCGCCATTTCGCGCGATCGAGGCAGTTACGACCGTCGAACACGAGGCGGGAAGTTACCAGACTGGTAGCTTCGGTCGGGTCAATGTCTCGATATTGTTGCCACTCGGTCGCAATGAACAGTGCATCGGCCGACATTGCCGCGTCGCGCCAGTTGGCAGCGAACGAAAGCTCAGGGTGCTTGGTGCGAGCAGTATCAAGCGCGGCCGGGTCGGTGACGACTACATGAGCTCCTTTTGCCCGTAGTTCGAGCGCGATCGCGAGCGCGGGTGAATCGCGCACGTCATCTGAGTCGGGCTTAAAGGCGGCCCCGAGCACGGCGATACGTCGCCCCGAGACCGAGCCGCCCAAAGCGGCGCGCAGAGTGGCTGTGGCTTGAGCGATGCGCGAACGGTTGATCGCGTCAACCTCGCGTAAGATCGCCATCTGTGTGTCTTGCCCGAGCTGCTCAGCGCGTGACACGAATGCGTGCAGGTCTTTGGGGAGGCAGCCGCCGCCAAACCCGATCCCCGCGCCAAGGTATCTGTGACCGATGCGGGGGTCGTGCCCGAGAACAGCAGCAAGGTCTGCGACGTCTGCACCAGACGCGTCTGCAAGGTCGGCCATCGCGTTCATAAACGAGACCTTCATGGCAAGAAATGCGTTCGCGGCGCCTTTGGCAAGCTCTGCAGTAGCAAGGTCGGTGATGACGTAGGGGGTGCTAGAACTGCCAGTCGGGTCATAGAACTTCGTGAGCACAGTGGCCGCCTGTTCGCCAGCGTCCCCGGTTTCGACCCCGATCACAATGCGGTCGGGTGCGAGTGTGTCTTGCACAGCTGTGCCCTCGCGCAGAAACTCTGGGTTCCATGCCAGGGTGCCGCCTCGAGCCGAGACGCGAGGTGAGAGGCGAGCGGCAGTACCGACGGGCACAGTCGATTTACCGACCACGATTGCGCCTCGTGAGAGATGGGGGAGGAGCGCGTCGACGGCAGCTTCGACCCAGGTGAGGTCGGCGACGCCGTCGGCGCCCGTGGGGGTGCCCACGCACACAAAATGCATGTCGGCACCAGCCGCATCGGAGACGTCGGAGCTGAATGAGAGTCGACCACTAGCAAGGCCGGCTTGCAGCAGTACTTCGAGTCCCGGCTCAAAGAACGGGGCCACACCACGAGACAATGAATCAATACGTGCGCGGTCTGAATCGATACCAATGACTCGGTGGCCGAGCGAAGCCATCGCGGCGGCGTGCACGGCCCCCAGATAGCCGCAACCAATTACTGATGCATGCACTAGCGGGCTGGCCGCCTTTCTGATTGGTGCGAGGTCGCTCGAAGCGGGGCGCCGGTGTTCAGGAATTGGTGCACTGTCGCGAGAGCCGCCTGTTGCTCTGCCACACGCTGCGGGCGTAACGCGAGAATGCGCTCGACGAGTGACGCGCGACGGTTGAGTAGCTCGCGGGCTGCCGCAGCGATCGACTGTGCATCGGCGGTCGCATACACGGCGCTATCACGATAAAAGTCTCGCAGCTCAGGGAAGTCGGAGGTGATCTGCGGCACGGCCGTGTTAAACGCCTCGTACCCCGCACGCTGCATGGTGTGTGGGCGAGTAGTGAGCGCGACCACACCGGCGCTTTCTGCGAGAGAACGATCAAACTCGTCTGCATCAAGAAACCCGGTGAAGGACACGTTGCTGGGCGCCGCACTGCGAACCGCCGCGGGAGCTGACCCCGTGAGTCGCCACTCGACGTCGGGGGTGAGACGTGCCGCCTTCAAGATCTCTGAGATTGGTTCGTCGTTGGCGTAGCTGACCGGGCACAGGAGGTAATGCTGCGCAGACTGGGGTGCGCGCTCCACAATGAGATCGTGCAATACGACCGCTTCGACGCCCTGCCGACGGCACACCTGAGCCAGATGGTTATTGGTGACGATCGCGATGTCGCCGTGACGGCGAAGGGATGACAGTGACGGCCGCGTAGCCCAAGTCCACTTTGGGTCGAGGAAGAACCCGGTGTGCAGATCAGCGACGAGCGGGGTGTCACGCGCGAGAACGCCGCGAAGCGCCCACAGCGCGGGGGCCGGTGGCAACATGAGCATGACCGAGGACGGGGCTGCTCGTCTGATGGCCTGCCGCGTGGCGCGTGCCTGGTGAACGTAACGCCCCAACAGCCCGAAGCGGCTGCGTCGAAACAGAAACTCGGTCGAAAGCTCGAGCGCACCCGCAAGGTCTTCGGTGCGACCATTCGAGCGAGTCCAGCTGACAAACATACCGCTCACGACAGCACCCGTACCCGTTTACTTGCCGCAGACGTGAGGGTGTCGCGCGACAGATCTTGCACCTGCACGGGAGACCCGATGCCAGCCTCATCGAGTAACCGCCAAATTTGCAACTGGTGGTCGTCGATGTGTTCGCCGCGTTCTTTCAATCGAGGCACCACGACAGGCGAGATACCACTATCGAGCATCTGCAAAATGGTGCCGACGCCCGAGTGCGTGACGACGACGTCGGCCGCTTTGGCCTCTGCGAGGAGTTGGTCAGCTGGCATGAGATCGTGTGAACGGCCCTGTAGGCCCGAGCGCGAGGTCTCACCCAGCTGCCACACGATTTCGTCTTCAGGACCGGTGATGTCAACCAAACGATCGACCACGCTATCGAAGCGGTAGGGCTTGATCGTGCCGAGAGTCACGAGCACCTTCAGTCCAGCTCGTTCACCTGACAGGGGCCGTGGCGTGTCAGCGGCGAAATCGTTCAACACCGATGGGGTGAGCTGCCACTTCGCGCTAGCCCAGGAGGCGTGTTGCGTGTAGAGCTCGGCGAGGCGCAGCTTCTGCACGATGCGGCCGGTGAGCGAGGGCCCGTCGGTACGCGAGACGCTTTCAACGTATACGGCGGGAACATAGTGTCGTCTGGCCCAAGCAAGCCCTGCTACGGCAACAGCCGCGCCGGTCGATAGCACCCCATCAAAGTCTCTGGGATTGAGGTTGGCTGAAATATGGCGGTAAGCCTTGACCGTGCCGCGCAAATCGCGAGGAGCGATGTAATCGACCCAGAGTACGCGTTTGCCGCGCAGCATCGATCGGCTTTGAGGTGAATCAAACGTGACCCAGACTGAATCGTCCGCCGCGTTTTCGCGCTCGGCGAGACGCACCAACTGAGACAGGTGCCCGCCAGTCGAGGCGACCAACAGTAAGCGTTTACGCGGTGCCTCAAAGTAAGAGCGCAGGCTGGGGATCTCTATCGATACCACGAGTTAGTAGGCCCCCTCAGATTTTACGACGGCGCGCAGAGTGCGCCACAGAATAAGTAGATCGCCAGTAATGGACCAGTTTTCAACGTAGAACAGGTCGAGGCGCACACTTTCCTCCCACGAGAGGTTGCTGCGCCCGCTGACCTGCCACAGCCCACTAATGCCCGGCCGCACCAGTAGCCGCCGGCTTACCCACTCGTCATATTCGTCGACTTCGCGTTGCAGCGGCGGCCGCGGCCCGACCATCGACATGTCACCTCGAAACACGTTGAAGAGTTGGGGGAGCTCATCAAGGCTGTGCGCTCGCATGAAATGCCCCACCCGCGTCACGCGAGGGTCGGTTTTGAGCTTGAAGAGGTGCCCGTTGCCGTCTGACTTGTCGAGGAGTCCAGGCAGTTCGTTCTCGGCAGACGTGCGCATTGAACGCAGCTTATACATAGTGAACGGTTTACCGTCGATGCCAAGACGCACCTGACGAAACAAGACGGGCCCGGGCGTCTCGATACGTACGAGCACCGCAAGCAACAGCATGACAACGAGTGAGGGCACCAGCATCACGGTTGCCACCACGAGGTCAAAGAACCGCTTGGCGTAGTAACGCCAGCCCGTGAACTCTGGTTGTTCGACGTGAATGAGCGGCAACCCTGCTACCGGGCGAACGTGAATGCGGGGGCCAGCAACATCGGTGAGCGAAGCTGCGACGATGAGGTCGACATGACTGCTCTCGAGCTCCCAGCTCATGCGGCGCACGCGCCGCGGTGTCAGAGACCTGGCACTGGTGATGATCACCGTGTCGATGTCGTGACTATTGACTGTTTCTACGAGATCGTCGTAAGTCGCCAGAATGGTGAGGCCGGGCGCGACCTCTGCGCCCACATCTTCTTTAGAAATGGCGCCGACGAGATGGAATCCGGTGAGCGGGTTCGCACGAAGTTGCTGCACCATCTGGGCAGCATGGCCGGGGGACCCCACGATTAGGGTGCGGTAGACATTTTTGCTGCGACGGCGTTGGCTGTGAAGCCGTTTGCGCCACACCCAACGACCGAGTACAACCAAGAAGAGACCGCTCAGAAAGGTGAAGAAGACCGTTTCGGTGCGAAATTCTTGTGGCCCGGTAGCAACGAGGAGGATCGCCGCGAGGCCAAAGGAAATCACGGTGGCGTTAATGACGCGCTTGTACTCGTCTGGCCCAGTACCAAAAACGGCGGGGCTGCGCGTATCGAAACCTGTAAGCGAAAACGACCAGAGCACGAACAAGACGATTGAGATGATCGCAGACTGACGAACTGCCACCGCAGACAAGTCAGCTACAAGTAGCGTCAGAGCATATGGGGCGGCACATGCCACAAGCAACACCGCAAAATCCGTCCAGAAAAGCTTGCGTGAGTAACGCTTTTCCCAGGCGGGTTCAGTCGCAGCGATGACGCTCCTTGAAAACAATTGGATGAATATCGCACCGTGAGTGCCAAGACACCAAAATTGCATAAGAAATATATGGCCGCAGATATTATATGCCCTGAATCCCTCCCAGAGCGCATCAGGATGAACTATCGCGGTGCCAGACTTGGTCGCCGTCGCAGGCATTCCGTTAGCGAGCGCCTGTGTAGATAGATGCGACTAGTATTAGTGGGGTTGCGCAGAAACGCGACACTGAATCATTACATGGTTGAAGAAAACGAAACGCAAAACCCGGATGGGCTGGACTTTGTGACCCCCGGTTTTGATCGGCGTTTGCTGCCCAGTAGCGCAACGCGTCGAAGTTCAGGCCTGTGGTCGGGGCGTACGCTCATGATTGTCTTGGGCAGCGTGGCGGTTGCGCTGATCGTCGCAGGCGTCGCCGCGCCGCAATACCTCTATGCGCTCGACGCCGGCAAATACGGGCAGGTGGTGCACGAAACCTCCCAGCTCGAGAACGAATTTGGTCGCAGTGAAGTCGAACGTGACGCGGCAGAAGTGCTGCTATATCTTCAACAGCAAGAAGCGGCATCGCTGGCGGTGCGGTTTAGTGCACTCGCAAAAGCAGACTCTGCCATTGTGCCGAAATCCGTAGCGACCGACCTGGCAGATGCTGCAGCCAACATTACAACCGTGCTTGACGAAGCTGGTGCGATGTCGAAGGCGGGAGCCATGGCGGTGATCGCAAACGAGCTGAAAGAGGGCGAAGAGCTTAACCCGGTCACCTGGTTTGCTGTCACCCCTTTCACTGTGGGTGAGGTCGCCGATTTGACCTTTGTGAATGCTGACTCGCCAAAGCTTGAGTCAACCGTCACACGCGAAGTGCTTGAGGGCGCAAAAACTCGGCACGAGGAAGCATCTGCACACGTTGCTGAATCACAACAATCGCTTAGCAAACGTAACGAGCAGTTGAAGCAGCTTGATAAGGCCGTTGCCGGTGGGCTGAAGGCAGTCGACACGGTCGCGAGCACGGCACCCAAATCTGCCAAGGTCATGACACAGGTCGAGCAGCCTCCAGAGGGCGGGCTCCTCGAAGCCGACCCCGAACTGGATGCGCGACGAGCCGCGGTTCAAGACACGGCACTCGAGGCCGCAGAGACCGTAGCGGCCACTGAATTCGTGCGCGGCGCCGACGGTGCAGTGGTGCGTCTGACAGGCGCGACAGGTGTGGACCCGGCGACCGTCATGACACTGACTAGCGAGTCGAGGTCGGTCGTGACTCTCGCGCGTGTGGAGGCGTTTGTTTCCGCTGCAACCACGTACGTGACGGAGCAGAAGGCCGCTGAGCAGTTAGCCGCTGAGCAGGCCGCCTCAGAAGAAGCAGCGCGCCTGGCCGCTGAGGAGGCCGCACGTTTGGCGGCGGAGGAAGCCGCTCGGCAAGAAGAAGAACGCCGCAGGCAAGAAGAGACAGCGCCGCCGCCGCCCCCGCCGGTTGAGCCCCCGCCCGAGACACCTGAGGGTAATGCCGATGGCGGCGGTGACGGCAGCATTTTTTAGCCCCGTCGTGCCGGATGGGCTGGCGCGGTAACGCGTGTGATCTACTGCAACACCTCGATGATTTCGACGGGCTCGACGAAACGGCCAGCGCGAAACTGTGCGCTAATGCCGCGCAACTGCGGCGCCAGATCGGCAAGGTCATCGGCCTCGAGTATCTCGAGGTTCAGCGGGCCCTGCTGCGTCACCGCTAACCACTGCTGCGGCACCGTGTTGACACGCACGGCACCGGCCGGCGTGGCAAGGCCGTCGGCTGCATGAAATCCCAGCGCACTCGACACCCGGATCAGGGGGCTAATGATCGACGTGCGACGCAGCTCACGTATGCCCCACTGCAGGTCTTCGGCCGCCTCGCCGTGCAGCCACACGAGCAGATCGGCGTCGTGGTGCATGCCGCTCACGTCGTACCAGCCGCGCACAGAAACGTCTTCAGCCGCCAACATCTCAACAACGTCTTCGATTTCTTGCACGAGCCCCGGCACATCGCGGCCGTCCACGACAAACGGGTGGGTCGAACTGACACGAAACGCCGCGAACAGCGAATAACTTGGGGCGGGACCTTC
The DNA here is from genome assembly GCF_054456695.2 of Leucobacter faecis. NCBI lineage: Bacteria > Bacillati > Actinomycetota > Actinomycetes > Micrococcales > Microbacteriaceae > Leucobacter > Leucobacter faecis. Next base: position 75,261 of record NZ_JBTJER020000004.1, on the reverse strand, counting down.
TCGGTCTGCGAAGTCTGATTCAGTAGCCGCTGCGTGATCACCGTTGAGTGCGCTCATAACACTCATCGTGGCCCGTCGCGCCTAGCTTGGCAAGGGGTGGCCAGTGAAATCGAGCAGGTCGCGCCAAGCGTCAGACCAGCTCGGCACCTTCGCCAGGGTGGGCGCGGCGGTGGGAGCCAGCAATTCGCTGAGTTTGCTGGCGCGGTCAGAGGTTTCGTCGGTTTCGCCAGCAGCGCTTACGTCGAATGTGTGCTGGGCGATGTCGGGTGGCAGTGTCAGCCCCGAAGTCAGCACGGGTCTGCCGGTAGCGAGCGCGTTCCAAATCTTCGCCGGCACCAGGCTGTCTCGACGGTCGCCCACCCGGTACGGCAGAAGGATCGCTGCCCAATTATCGATGTGGGGCGGCAGTTCACCCACCGGCACGGCAGGTCGCACGGTGACTCCCGCGGCCGTGAGCTGTGCGCGTGACGCGGCATCGACGTCGCCGATAACCTCAACTGCGCGGGTCGCGGCCACCCGACACAACAGCGGCAGATCAATAATGTTCTCTTGCACGGTGCCGAAGTACCCGATCGGGCCAGCGGCGGGCGCAGGTGACCACGCATACTGTACAAATTCGTCGTCTGCAGCGGGCGTGATGAGTAGGCTGCGATGCCCACGGTCTGCCCAGGCTTGCTGCATTGCGGCCGCATCGGTCACGAGGGCTGCTTCGCGCTCAAGCTGCGCTTCAACTAACGCCCACCCCCGCGGGGGGTACCAGTTTGGTGGCACACGCTGCCAGTCAAGCACCCGATCGTAGGCGTGCACCGTCGGGCGAAGTGCTCGCGCGAGGGTGAGAAACTTGCGGGATGGTACGTACTGCAGCACGAAATTGACGGATCCGGTTGGTAGCGCCCGACGCACACGTCTCGTGCTGACCCACGGGAAGAGGTCTGCGGGTGACCATCGAAGCACGGTCACCCCCGCTGGCACGCGCTGTTGGGGTGCAGGAGTCGCAGCGGCTGCCGCGCTGCCCCCGGGCAGGCGTCTGCGCACGTGTGTGGTCACCTGCCTCAGCGCGCGCGGGTGTGGTTCGACGAACACGACGGGGGTGCCCCCGGCGGCGGCGGCGCGCGCGATGGAATGGTGACGCTGCCAGGCGAAGTTCCATTTCACGGAGCTCAATATCACGAGTGTGTGCGGAGCCTCCCTCGTAGCCATGACTCATTATCACATTTGCTGGCCATTTTTGGTTTCATTGTTGACGTTTCGTAATTTTGGACGCAAGCTTACTTACGTGGCAATCACGCACTGCTTGTAAGAGCAGGCAGTGTTACAAAACATATGAGGACTTTCGGTGGTTGGGGGGCTGACTGGCGTCCAGGGGAGTCAGTCATGGAATTTGTTCATCTGAGTGCGTTAGAAGTAGGCGCGGGCACGTTCCCATTTGTCGGAGAAGGCTCGGTCGAGCACACAACGCCCGAGCGGCGGCAACGGGTCGTCGACCTCCTCGCTCCACCAGGCAGTATCGTGCTGCTCGTCGGTGAATCGGGCGCGGGTAAGCGCAGGCTCGCCCAAGACGCGGTCGAAACACTCTCGCAGCAGCTGGGACAAAACGCGAGCCAAAGCGAGAGCGCAACGTCCCACCACGCACCCGACCAACCTTCCCAAGCGCTCGAACTGATCTCGCTCATCGCCCCCTCAAACCCGCTCTCGACGATCGCCTCACACTTTGGGGTGCCAGAGACGCTGGGCCACTTTGCGGTGCACCTCGACGAAGACGACGAGCACAGTAGTGAGCGGTTCGCCGAGCAGCTCATCGACACAGTCACAGAGATTGCGAGTGACCCGGGCCGGGGCGATCCGGTGTTGCTTGTGCAGGGCATTGACCGATACTCGCCGCAGCTCACCTGCCTCATTGGCCGGGTGATGAACATCGCCGGCGTGCGCCTTATCGCCACGGCCCACGGGCTCAGCGGGGCGGCCGCGCACCTGTCGAGTGACGCGCGTGCCCACGTGGTCACCGTCGCGCCACTCACGATGCAGCAGAGCCACCGCTACTTGAACCGGCTGCTCGGTGTCGAACACGTTGAGTATCACAGCCTGCGTAGGTGGTACCAGCTCACCGAAGGTAACGCCCTCTCGCTCATGCTGCTGGCGCTCGCCCTCGACCGCGAGGGGCACATCGGTCGCAGCCGTGGGGTGGGCTACGAGCTGCCAGGCCCCGAACTGGTGCCGCGCGAGATTTGGGACTATCTGCAAGAGCTGTGCAGTGATCAAGAACTGCGCACCCTCGAGCTGATTGCGCTCGTTGAGCCGGTCGGCGAGAGCAAGCTCGTGCGCGAAATTGACCCGGGAAGCCTCTCTCGGCTGCGCTCCCGCGGGCTTGTCAAAGAGCAGCATCAACACGGCCGGGGCACGCAGCTGAGTCTGAGCCACAAGCTGCTCGCGGCTGCAGTGCGCGAGCAAATGACGACCGAGCGAGCGAGCGCGATCAGCAGCAGGCTGTTCGATGCGTTGAGCGAGAGCCTCAACGGACCCGCCGCGCACCGCCGCCACGACCTGCTCGTACGCCTGGTGCGCTTGGGGCTCGACGCGGGCAGGCCGCTGCCCGCTGAGTGGCTGTCTGAAACGCTCGACGAGCACGCTCACGTGCTCGAACCGAGCCTGCGGCTACGCACCGCTCGCGCCCTGCTCACCCACCCCGACGCCACGACGAACCAGTTTGCCGCAGCCACCCTGCAACTCGTCACCACGGCGCGTGCCGCGGGCGAGTACGCGGTGCTCGAGCGCTCATGGGAGGATGTGCGCGAGGCCGTCGACCGGCTGCGGCGCTCGGCGGGCGAATCCTCGATGCTCCGGATCAGGCTCGAGCTGCAGCTCATCGACCACTACGCGTTTGACCTGGGAGACCCACAGCGCGCGCTCGCACAGCTGGCCGACCTGGGCGCACGCGTCGCGGGCGACGGCGTGACAGCGGAGGGGAGCGACGCGAAGCTCGCAGCGGTGCGGGGCGCTCACGCGCTCCTGCTCGCGTCGCTCGGCAAGTTACGCGAAGCTGAAGACTATCTGCCGCACCCCGGTGCGGTGGCGTCGATGCGTGTGGAGTGGGAGCGCGGCAGCGCGAGGCTCGTTTCGTCCCTGCTGCTGTGCCAGCGCGGCCAGTTCTCAGACGCGCTGCGCATCGCAGACCAGGCCAGTTCGTACGCGACGATCGGAGAAAAACCGCAGGCGGAGCTCGTGGAGGTGCTGCAGTTCAGTAGCTTCTTAACGTTCTGGGCGTGTGGTGCCGCAGAGGCCGCGCGATATCGGCTCGCGCTGATGCTCGAAGAAGCGCAGCACGACACCGCGTTTACCGGGCTCGCAGAGGTTGCCGCGGCCCTCATGAGTCTCGCCGACGGCAAGTGGCGGCTCGCCGCGCAGCGCGGCGAACGCGTAGTTGACCGGCTCACCCGCCATGACCCACACGGCCTGCTCAGCCTCGGGCTTGCCGCCCACTCCCTAGCGCTTGCCGCCCTCGGTGAGAAAGAAGAGAGTCGCCGAGCGATTCGTTCAGCCGAGGTGCACCGGCCGGGGCCCGCCCAAACGGTTGCGGGCTTCGTGCGCGTTATGACGCTGCGCGCGCGGCAGTGGAACGCCGACGACGGCGCCGCACAGTTTGGGTTGCAGCTCGCTGCGTGGGCGCGAGGCCAAGACCTCGCGACGGTCGAACTGCTCGCGCTGCACCAGGTAGCAGTCGCCGATCGAGACGAAGCCGTGCGGTACCTCACGCGCATCAGAGCGCTCGCCGCCGTGATCGAGCCGCCTATGTCGGCGGCGATACTCGCACACTGCGAAGACATCGCGGCGGGGGTCACGGCTTGGGAGAGCCCGTCGGCGCGCGCACTCACCGAGCTGGGCGTGTGGATGCCGCTGCCCGCCACCGACGAGCTCTCGGCACGCGAACGCGAGATCGCACTGTACGCCGCCCTCGGATACTCAAGCCGTTGGATCGCCGAACAGTTTCACCTCTCGGTGCGCACCGTCGACACCCACCTGCGGCACGTGTTCACCAAGCTGCGGGTGGGTGGGCGCGACGAACTGCGGCAGTGGTTTCGCCGCGAACATCAAACCTGGTGAGCGTGTAAACATGCGTACCCGGGGTGGGCTGCACCCCGGGTACGGGCCCCGTGCGAGGCTGGTGCGCGCGGCCGCTGCGTGACCCCTGCGTAAGAGTTGCGTATTTCGCCCTGGTTGGCACCACCGTCGCTCGTAGCCTGGCCCCATCAAACGCAAAGGCGCGACAGGGGACGATGACATGCTGGTGCAACGAGATTACGAGACCACGATGGCACCGCTTGCGGTCTCCCCTCGCACCTCGCCAACGCTCGAGCACCGCCGCCGCTGGGAGCGCCGCTTCCGCTGGAGCCTGCGCGTGAGCGACCACCTCGTGCTCGTGCTCGCCATCGCCATCGCCGCCGCGCTGCAGTGGCTCATCGCAGACATCACACCGCGCTCAGCGCTCGCCGCGGTCGTGCTGCTGCTCGCGTGGAGCTTCTTTCTTGCCGGGATGCGCAGCCGTGAGACCCGCTGCCTCGGCTCTGGCGCGGTCGAATACCAGCGCGTCGCTCACGCGACCGGCCTCGCCTTCGGCGCGGTGGCCGTGTGGGCGCTACTCGTCGGCTGGGCCGGCGACCGGGTACTGCTCTTTGGGGCACTGCCGCTCGGGCTCGCCGGGCTGCTGGTATCGCGCTGGGGCCTGCGCCGCTGGCTGCGCGCGCAGCGCCAAAACGGGCACTACTGCTCGCGGGTGCTCGTGGTCGGTGACCGACAAGATGTGGCCTACGCCGTCGAGTCTTTGAATGCCGAGGCGAGCGGGTTTCACGTGGTCGGCGCGATTCTTACGGGCGACGATGAGCAGCTGGCGCACCCCATCGAGCGAGTCAAAGAGACGGCCGCGACGATCGCTGCCGACACCATCGTGGTCGCCACACAACCCGACGGCGACCCCGGATTCATACGTGAATTGAGCTGGCAGCTCGAGGGCGCCGCCGCTAACCTGCTGCTGTCAAACCGGGTCACCGACGTCGTCGGCCCGCGCATCTCGTTTCGCCCCGTCGACGGCATGCCGATGGTGCAGATCAAGATCCCGTCATACGAGGGCGGGCACTACCTGCTGAAACGCGGGCTCGACATCACTGTGTCGCTCGCCGCGCTCGCGGTGATCGCGGTCGCGACACCGTTCATCGCGCTTGCGATCAAGCTCGACTCCGCCGGGCCCGTGTTCTTCTCGCAACCGCGGGTGGGCAAGGACGGCGCGCTCTTCAAAATGTTTAAGTTTCGCACCATGGTGCCCGATGCTGAAGCGCGGCTCAGCGCGCTTCAGGCCGCGAACGAGGGCTCCGGATCCCTGTTCAAGCTGCGTAACGACCCCCGGGTGACCCGGGTGGGGGCGCTACTTCGGCGGCTCTCCATCGACGAACTGCCGCAGTTTTGGAATGTGTTGCGCGGCGACATGAGCGTCGTTGGCCCCAGGCCGCCGCTGCCGCGCGAGGTCACCACCTACGACGGCGAGGTGATGCGCCGGCTGTACGTGAAGCCCGGCATCACCGGCCCCTGGCAGGTGGGCGGCAGAAGCGACCTGTCGTGGGAGGACAGCGTGCGCCTCGACCTCAGCTACGTCGAGAACTGGTCGGTCATCAACGACATTCAGATCATCTGGCGCACCGCTCGCGTGGTCGCCTCGCACCAGGGGGCGTACTGATCATGGCTGCTCTGCACGCACAACAGCACCCTTCAGACGCCGTCACGATCACAGGAGTGCAGATCGATTCGTTCACCGAGCGCAGCCTTGTCGAACAGATTGTCGCTTGGAGCGCAGAGCCCGGCGTACACGTTGCCGTGGGTGTCAACGCGCACGTGTGCAACCTGGCTCGCAAAGACCCGTGGTTGCGTGACTTCTTGGCGCAGCATACGACGTACGCTGATGGGCAGTCGATCGTTTGGGCATCACGGCTGCTCGGCCGCAGCCTTCCCGAGCGGCTCGCTACGACAGACCTCGCGGTGCCCGTACTGTGGGCCGCCGCACGCGACCGCATTCCCGTCTACTTTTTGGGCGCCGAACCCGGAGTCGCTGAGCACGCCGCCAACCAGCTGCGCGCGCAGATCCCAGGTCTTCAGTTGCGCACCCACCACGGCTACTTCAGCGAGCGCGACACCGAGCGCATCACGGCTGATATCGCCCGCCACCGCACCCGCATCCTCTTCGTGGGACTCGGTAACCCGGTGCAAGAACGATGGGTGGCGGCGCACGCTGAGAAGCTCCCCGCCGCCGTGCTCACCTGCGGTGGGCTGTTCGACTGGCTTAGCGGCGCCAACAAGCGTGCACCTCGTTGGATGATTCGCGCGGGCCTCGAATGGGCATGGCGTGTGCTGCTTGAACCGCGCCGCCTCGCGGGGCGCTACCTCATCGGAAACACCCAATTCATGGCCGCCCTCGCGCGTCAGCGCCTCACCACGGGGGCACCGTGAACCCCGCCGCGCACACTGCTCCTCACGCCGAGCAGATCACAGCCGCGCAGATCGCACCCGCACCACTGTCCAGTGTGAACCGGGCCAAGCTTGGCAAACAGAGCGTGCTCAGTTTCGCGGGTGCTATCACCAGCGCGGTGCTCGGATTCATGCTCGTGCTCGTGCTGGCGCGCGGCCTCGGCGACGCCGACTCAGGCATCGTGCTGCAGGCGATCGCCGTATTCATGATCGCGCTTGGCTTCGCCCGGTTCGGCATGGACTCCACCGCCGTTTGGCTGCTGCCTCGCCTACTCGACGACGAGCCCCGTCGGGTGCGCGCAACAGCCTGGTTTCTCATACTCGCCTCGGGGGCTGCCGGCCTCGTGTGCGCCGGCATCGTGTTTGTGAGCGCAGAGCTCATCACCGCGCAAAGCTCAGGTGCGCCGCTCCTCGCCGCCGTGCGCGCTGGCATTGTGTTCTTGCCGTTCCTCGCGATGCTGCTCACCGCACTCGCTGTGAGCCGCGCACTCGGGCGCATCGCAGAGTACGTGACAATCGGCAGCATCGGGCTCCCGCTCGCGCGGCTACTCCTCGTCGTCGCGCTTGTGGCCCTCGGTACGACGACCACCTACGTCGCATTCGCGTGGGCGGCCCCCGCCCTCGTGGCGCTCGCCGCAGCGCTGCTGCTGCTGCCACGCCAGATCAGACGCGTCACCGCTGCCGTGTCGAGCCTGCCGCTGCGGGGCTCGGGCATCCCTGCACGCGTCATCAAGTTCTCGTTGCCACGGGTTGTCTCGGCCGCGCTTGAACAAATGCTCGTGTGGCTTTCGGTGCTCATCGTGGGAGTTACGGGTGGCGCGGCAGAAGCCGGAGTGTACGGGGTGGCAGCGCGGCTCGTGGCGGCCGGTCTCGTGGTCGATGCGGCCCTGCGGGTCGTTGTCGCACCGCTGTTTAGCCGACTACACAACCGTGGCGACTTTGAAGGGGTCGGCACGCTGCACGTCACGGCCACGACGTGGCTCGTGCTGTTTAGTGCCCCCATTTTTATTCTCATCGCGGTGTTCTCGCCCGTCGTGCTCAGCGTGTTTGGTGCGGAGTTTGTGGGCGGATCCACCGCGCTCACCGTGATGTGCGTGGGCGTGCTCACGGCGTTTCTCGCTGGCAACGTGCAGACAATCTTGTTGACCGCTGGCCGCAGCGGGCTGGCCGCCGTCAATAAAGCCATAGTGGTGGTGCTTAACGTCGCGCTCATCCCGCCGTTCATGGCGATGTGGGGGGTCACGGGTGCCGCAGTCGCATTCACCGCCGCCTGTGTGACTGATGCGCTGCTCGCGTGGGCAGAGATTCGGTGGGTCCTGCGGCTGCCGGTGTCGCTCACGGCCGGGCTTTACGCGCTTGCCGTATGCACGCTTAGCGTGGCGCTACCCGCGGTCACCGCGCGACTGATCTGGGGCGCAACCTGGCCGGGCTTGCTCGTCGCGGCCGGTGTTGCCGTCACCGCCTACCTTGTCTGCTGTGTCACGAGGCGACAACGATTGGGTCTCACCATGCTCACATCTCAGCGATAGCCACGAAATCACCAACAATTCACAGATATCAGGGGAATCATGAATACAAGTGTAGAAAAACCAATACGGACACGTAGACCCACTCGTTTGCTCCTCGGGCTCGCGCTCGCAGCCGTTGTGATTGCTGGCGGCGCTACCTGGGTGGGCACGGCGGTCGCCAGCCGAATTGCCCAGGCGAACTCGGCAGACATCGGCGACGCCTCCGAAGCAAAGACCGGGCTCACACAGTCCCCACAAGCCCCCGCCGCCCCCGGCAAGTCACTCCCCCCTGTAGGTGACTTTCAGCTGGAGGCGGCGGGCCCTCGCACCGAGAAGCAGGCGACGAGCCTGCTTGAAGAGGTGGCGCAGGTGCCCCTCGACACGGGCGACACCGACGCCGACCTTGCCAAACAACTCGAGAACGTCGCGCAGGGCAGTTACCTCGAAGAGCTGACCGCCCAGTGGCAAGAGCTCGTCACCAACGAGTGGAGCCTCTCGGGCGCACCCACCGTCGTGAGTACCGAGGTCACCGACGCCGACGCTACACAAGCGACGGTGCGCAGCTGCCTCGACTACTCGAACGTCACGGTAAAAGACTCGGCGGGCAACCCGGTGGGTACTCCTGATCCGGCGGCCGCACGCGCCCTGCACATATTTACTCTCACCGCGGGTGACGACGGAGTGTGGCGCGTCTTAGCGCACACGTTCTCTGACGATCCCGCCTGCTAGCGCGCCTGCGCCAACGCACCGCTTCACACTCGCACCAGACCACCGAACGAAAGAGAACAATGATGTTCACGCACACCCAGGTGGGGGGCCGCCCTGCGACCCTTGCCTCCCTCAAAGTCGCGCTCGCCGCCGCCGCGGCGTTCACGCTCGGCGCACTGATCGCGCCGCTACCGGTGGGGGCGACACCCGCCCAAGCCCAGCCCATGTCAACCAACGCACAACGGACCGAAGCGCCGCAAACCGAAGCCCCGCCGACCGAAGCGCCGCGTGCGGCAGTGCCACAGACCGCAGAAGCTTCTGCCGCGCTCGCGATAGACGGGCTCACCGAGGCGAGCGCTGCTGCCTCCTGCTGGGAGATCAAACAAACTACCCCCGCCGCCCCCAGCGGCGTCTACTGGCTCGCCACCCCTGCCATGGGTGGGCCGCAGCAGTTCTACTGCGACCAAGAGCGCGCGGGCGGCGGCTGGGTGCTGGTGGGCCGCGGCCGAGAAGACTGGGGCATCTCGAATAATGGATCCGGATCCCCAGAACAGGTGCGCAGCGCAGTGACCGGGCCTGAGGCGTTTGCGCCCAGGCAGCTCTCGAGCGCGATCATCGGGCAGCTGGTGGGCAACACTTCGATTAAGGACCTGCCAGACGGGGTGCGCCTCGTGCGGGCGACGAACCAGGCCGGCACGTCATGGCAGGAGGCGACGTTTACGTTCTCGAGCCCGCGCACAGACTGGACCTGGCAGTTCAATAACCAGCAGCGCGTCGCGAGCTACAAGTTTGGCAACACGACAGGCACGGGCGGGCAAACCTCAAACTTTGGGCGCGACAACTCCTTCAACCGGGTGCGCACCGTCACCGGCTCGAACGAGGGCTGGAAGATGGGGTTTGGGTTTGGCTCGCTGGTGCGGGGTAACCCGTCGGCGACGAGCTACCTGTGGGCGAAAGACACGTCGACAGGGTACGCCCGGCCATTCACGCAGGTGTTCTTGCGGCCGCAGCTCACGAGCGGCGACCTGTTCTCGGCGATTCCTGACGAGGGCACCCCAGCAATCACGGGCGCAGCCGTCGCCGAAAGCTTTGCGCAGTCGCAGCCGTGGAGCGTCGCAGGCCTCGGCCAGGGGCCAGCCTCGACCGAGGGCAACAACGAGGTTGCCGCGTTCACCGAAGACGCTGGCAAAGTGTACGTCGGTGGTAACTTCACGACTGTGCAGCGGACCGCGTCGGGGGGCGGGGCCGTGCAGCAGAGCTACCTCGCCGCGTTCGACCGTGCGACGGGGGAGTGGGACCCGGTGTTTCGGCCGCAGTTCAACAATGCGATTCGTGCGCTCGTCGCTCTGCCAGGCAACCGCATCGCCGCGGGCGGGTACTTTAGCGAGGTGAACGGTGAGCCGAGGTATGGGCTCGTCGTGCTCAACGGCACCACGGGCGATCTCGACCCACAATTCACGGGCAGGCTCATCAACTACTTGAGCGGCGGGTTTCCGCTCGTGCGGGCCCTTGACGTGCAAGACGGGTGGCTCTACGCCGCCGGCAGTTTCACTCACGCGACCGGGGGTTCAACGACACAAGAGCGGTACATGCGAGCCGCCGCACGGTTCTCAGTCACCGACGGCACCCCTGCCGCAGATTGGAACCCAGAGTTTAACGGCACCGTGATGGCGGTCGACGCGTCAGAGCGGGGTGACCGGGTGTACTTCGCCGGTTACTTTAGCCAGTCGCGCGGCCGCGACGCCGACAAGGGGGCCGCGGTCTCGGCGACGAGCAACGACCTATTTCCCTGGACCGTGCAGTTCTCGAACAGGTTGAACGGCCGTGCCGGGTACCAGCAGGCCGTGAAGGAAGTGGGCGACCGGGTGTGGTTGGGCGGTGCAGAACACTCGCTGTTTAGCTATTCGCGTGACGACTTCTCGCTGCTGAGCACCACGATCGGCAATAACGGTGGCGACTTCCAAGCCATCGCCACCGATGGCAACGCCGTGTACGGCGGCTGCCACTGCTTTGAAACGCAGTACGAGGGGGCGACGCTGTGGCCCTCAATCGGTACGACGTGGAGCTCGGCGAACGCGATCTACGGCACGGGCGCTTGGAGCGCCGCGACCGGTGAACGCATCACCGACTTCAACGGCGCGTTTAGCACGTACCGTGGCGCCGGATCATGGGCGCTGTTTGTTGACTCGGGCGGCACCCTGTGGCAGGGCGGCGACTACTCATACTCGACCCGCAGCGGCTATGTACGGCAGTGGTCGAGCGGTTTCACAAGACATCTGCCGCGTGATGTCACCGCGCCGTCAACCCCCGCGGGGTTCGTTGCTACCGGCGACGTCGGCGGGGTCACCCTGGCCTGGCAGGCCTCGAGTGACGACCGCGCGGTCACAGGGTACGAGGTGCTGCGCGACGACCGCGTGGTCGCGACCGTAGCCGCTGTAGCCGGCGCTGGTCTCACCGCGACGCTACCGCCAGCCGGGGCCGATAGCCGCTATTTCGTGCGGGCCGTCGACGCGCAGGGTAACAAGTCTGCATCGACCGGGGTCGTGCTGGCGAGTGAACCACCCGCAGAGCCGCTCACCGAAACCTACGTCAGCGCGGGCGATACCTGGTCGTACCTGTTTGATGCGGCCGGGCCGAGCGGCGCTTGGAAGAGCGCAGCCTACGACGCAGCGACCTGGGCGACGGGCGAGGCGCCGCTGGGCTGGGGGCACACAGGCATCGCAACTGAGCTCATCGCCCCGGCGCCCGTGCCAATCGCCTCGTTCTACCGCAAGACCTTCGAAGTTGCAGACGCTGCGCGGGTGGAATCGGTAGAGATCACCACGCGGGCCGACGATGGTGTCGTCGTCTACGTGAACGGTACCGAGGTAGGCCGGCAAAACGTGACAGCGAACCCTGCTGGTGTCTCGAGTTACGCGTCGAGCTCACCGAATGCCGCTGCGGCGCTCGCAAACCCGGTTTCGATTACGGTGCCGGGCGACCTGCTCGTGAGCGGCACAAACACCATTGCCGTGTCGGTGCATTCGGGATATCGCAGCACCCCAAGTCACAGCTTCGACCTACAGGCCGTTGCGACGCTCAGTGCCGAGCCGGTGCGAGCCGAGACCGTCACCTACAAGCCGTTTGCAGCGGACTGGTCGTACCTGTACGACGCGGTTGGGCCGGGGGCCGGGTGGCAGAACGCCGAGTTTGACGCGGCTGCCTGGTCGAACGGGCTGGCACCCCTCGGGTGGGGGCACACGGGGCTAGCGACGCTGCTGAGCGCGCCAGCCCCCGCGCCGCTCGCGTCGTTCTATCGCGGTACGTTCGAGGTCGCCGACGCGACGCTCGTGCAGTCGGTAGAACTGACGACGCGGGCCGACGACGGCATCGTCGTTTACGTGAACGGCACGGAGGTGGGGCGGCAGAACGTTGCAGCCGGCGTCGCGGGCGTGACGACATATGCGACGGCGTCGCCGAGCGCCGCTGCGGCGCTCGCTAACCCAGTCACCATCACGGTGCCGGGGGAGCTGCTCGTAACCGGCACCAACGTGATCGCGGTGTCGGTGCACTCGGGCTATAGAGCCACCCCGAGCCATAGTTTCGCGCTGCGGGCCGTGGGCACGCTCAGTACGACACCGCTACGGGCCGCACCCCCTGTGGCGCCGCCGGTTCCGCCCGTGGCGCCGCCGGCCGACACGGCTGACACGGCTGACACCAGTGGCACTGGTGATGCTGGTGACACTGGTGATGCTGGTGACACTGGTGACAAAGCCGACAAGGCCGACAAGGCCGACACCGCGGCCACTGGCGACGCCGACCGCATCCCGACACCTGCTGTTGGCGGGATGCCTGATCCGGCGCGAATAGCAGAGCGGGGCGAGACACATGTATGAGACGCGTAGACCGGGCTATGCCGAGAACCTGCGGCGGCTCGCATGGGCGCAGAAGAGCAGCGCTGGCGTGCCCGGTTACACCCGATGGGTGAACCGGGCCGCGGGGCGCCGCATCGCCGCAGCCGCGGCCGTGTTGGGACTCACCCCCAACGCGGTCACGGCAGTGAGTGCCGCGCTATCGCTCGCGGGCCTCGCCGTCATCGTGGTGTTCGGGCCGACCCTCGCGGCGGGCGTTGGGGCGGCAGTACTGCTGGCCCTCGGGTTCGCGTTTGACTCGGCAGACGGGCAGCTCGCGAGGCTCACTCGCCGCGGCGGGCCGGCGGGGGAGTGGCTCGACCATGTTGTTGATGCGACGCGCACGCCGCTGACGCACGTGGCCGTCGCAGTCGCCGCGTACCTGCACCTGCCGGGCTCGCGGTGGTTGAGCGGTGTCGCGCTCGCGTACGCGGTCATCGCGTCGGCGCAGTTCACGAGTCAGATCCTTGCCGAGCAGCTCGTTATTCAGAGTACGCTCGCGCGCGGGGCTGCAGACGTGGGTGGGGCTGTTGCGGGGGCGCCCGCTGTGCCGGGTGTCGTGCCTGCCGCAGCGCACACACGCGGGTCTGCCGCGGGGCAGGGTGCTGCTGGGCCTGCTGCCGGTCATGCTGCCGGTCCGCAGAACGTGAAGTCGCTAGGACTGCTGCCCCTCGACACGGGCACCCTGTGCTGGAGCTTCGTGCTGTGGGGCCTGCCCGCGCTCTTTGCGCCCGCCTACGCGGCGTTGTTTGCCATCAACGCCGTGTACGCGGCCGTCTCAATGAAGCGCAAGTACAACCGCTTGCGCAGTCTCGCCTGAGCGGCCTGAACGCTACGGCTCCACGATGAAGCCGAGCACCTGCGTACTCGCCGCGTCGGCCTCGGTGCGCAGCCACTCCAGGTCGTCGGTGCGTGCCGTGCGCGGGCTGCACAGCACGATGACGCTCTTGGCTTCGCGCAGAGCGGCGAGCTGGTCTGCGAGCGACTCGCCCTGCTGGGCCACGGTGATTTCAACCTCGCCCTCGGTCACCTCGCCGAGCGCGTCTGGGGTGAGCGGTGCGGCCTCTTGTCGCCTGGCGTCATAGAGCAGCAGGTTGGCCGGGGCCGCGTAGGCGGCGGCGCTCGCCGCCGTGCTTGATGCACCGTGCAGCCGCTCGCGCACCACCCGCATCTGCTCGGTCAACTGTGCGCTCGTGAGCCCCGCCAAATCAGGCCCACCCTGAGTTCGCCCTCGTTCGCGCGCCTGCCCGCGCGGCGGTTCAAGCGACGCGAGCTGCGGCGCACGAAGCGCCGCAGCAATCTCGGCGGTCGTACGCAGCCTCCGGTCGCGCGCGTTCCATACGTAGGCCGCGATCACCCCCAGCACAAGCCCCACAGCCAGTCCGGTCGCCAGGGTCATAGTGCGCGACGGGCTCTGCACGGGGTAACTGTCTTGCGCAGACGTGAGAATAATGCCGCCCGTCGTGTCGACCGAACTTAGCGCGTTGCGCTGCGATAGCAGCCCATCGAGTTCCACCTGCACCTGCTGCAGCTGCGACGCAGCCTGCGCATACTCGGTGCTGTCGGGGGCCGCCGCGATGAGTACCTTGTTGATCTCGAGCAGGTCCTTGTTGAGCGCCTCGAGTCGGGTGTTGAGGCTCGACAGCATAGCGTCGATGCGCTGCTCGGCCTGATCCTTGCGCACGCTCAGATAGGCGGCGGCCACCGCGTCAGCGCCCGCCACCGCCTGCTGCTGCGTCGGCGCGGTAAACGCCACCCGAACTACCGTTGCACCACCCGCGGCAGACACCTTAGAAGCCTCCCGCACTTCTGCCGCTGACAGCCGCCCATCGAGTAGCTTGGATGCCTCTTGCGCCACAACGTGTGAACTCGCAATATCGGCCTCGGTCTGCACATCAAGCAGCCCAGAGGCGGGGCGCTGCTGGTTGAATGGCTCGGTCGTAATCACGTTAAGGTTCACCGCCGTTGTCGCCGTCACCGTGCGCGGTGCAAACACGAGCACCCCGAGCGCCACTATCAGTCCAAGCGCAATGCCACTGAGCACGACGAGTCGCTGTCGCCACAACACGGTGAAGTAGTACGACAGCCGAATTGACTCGGGGTGTGTGCCTTGTGCGTCCATGCCCAGTTCCTCCATGCCCAGTGCGTCGGTGCCCAGTGCCTTCCCTGGTGGGGAGCTCGCACAAAAAGTCGAACGAACTCCTGCAGGTGTGCTTATCCTAAGGGGAAGTACAGGGAACGGGGAGGGCATGGACGCCACTCGTAGGGTTGCGGCCGCTGTTGCGCGCGATAGTGCCTACGCTGCTGTGCTGCCGCGGTGGCCGCTCACCCTCATGATCGCCTGGTTTCCACTCTGGTGGGCGACCGGTCTCGCCGATATGGCCTGGATTCCCATCGCGTGCTGCATGCTGCTGTTGATGCTGCGTCGGGGCAGGCTGCGCGTGCCGCGCGGCATCGGCATCTGGTTTCTCTTTCTGCTACTCATGCTCATCTCGGTGATTGGTATCGACACGTCGGGCCGCCTCGTCGGCTTCATTTACCGCGCGCTGCTGTATCTCACCGTCACCGTCGTCTTCGTTTATATTTACAACGCCCGCGAACGCGTCTCGCTGCAGTATGTGCTCGGGCTGCTCACTCTGCTGTGGGTGTACACCTGGATCGGCGGCTACGCCGGCGTCTTCTTCCCCGAATTCTCCTTCAGATCGCCCCTCGCCTACGTGCTACCGCAGTCGATGCTGAGCAACGAGGTCGTCGGCGAGATGGCCATCAGGCGCACTGCCCAGTACAACGCTGACGGCTGGTTTGACTTAGAGCCACGCCCCTCGGCGCCCTTCCTCTACACGAATGCTTGGGGCAACGTATATTCGCTTACGCTCCCCATCGCTGTCGCTTATCTGGAAGTGGTGCGCCGGGGGTGGAAGTTCTGGTTCGTGTTGCTGGCAGTTCCGGTGTCACTCGTGCCCGCTATTCTCTCGCTCAACCGTGGCATGTTTATTGGGCTGGGCGTTGCGGCCGCCTATCTTTTCGTGAGATTCATGTTCGCGGGCCGATTCAGAGAAGTGCTTGCACTGGGAACGTTCGGGGCGGTGGCGTTGGTAGCCGCGGCAAGCCTTGATGTGTTTGATCGGCTCACCGACAGAGTCGAAGTGAGCGGCTCGACGACCACCCGCTCGATGATCTACGAAGAAACCTGGACTCGCACACTGGATTCGCCCCTGTTTGGGTACGGTGCGCCGCGCCCCTCGTACATCGCTGAACCCGCGGTGGGTACACAGGGTCACGTGTGGATGGTGATGTTCTCGCATGGGCTGCCAGCCCTCGTATGCTTTTTGCTCGCGCTCGGATGGTTTTTTTGGGCCACTGCACGCTGGCGACGCCCGGCAGTGCTCGTGCTACATACAGTGCAGCTCGTGATCTTTGTGGAGTGCTTCTACTATGGGCTTCTACCCAATGGCCTCATCGTGAGCTTCATGGCGGCCGCGATTGCGCTGCGCGAGTTTGATCCGGTGCCGATTGATGCAGCGGCCAGATGCAGCGGAGAAACTGCGATAGAAACAGGCACAGAAGTCGCGGCGAGCAGTGAACCGCGTCACCCGATTGCGTAATTTGCGCTGATGCAGGATTGGCCGGGATCGCCGATTATGGGTGAGGATCGCAGTGCCGCGGCGAAAGGGGACTGGCATGTATGAGGCAAGCGTCATTGTGCGGGCGGGCGAGAACATGGAGTCGTTGCGTGCAGCGGTGCGCGCAGTGTTGCAGACGCCGTGGGCGCGTCGTATGGAGATTGTCGTCGTAGCAGAGGAAAACGCAGTGGCGCAGGCCAGACTGCTGTGTGCGGTCGAGTGTGCACCGCACGTGATCAGAGTAGTGCCGAACAAATTTCAGCCGGGTCGAGCGGGCGCCCGCCGCACAGGGATCCTCGCATCGACCGCATCGGTGATCGCGTTCTATGACGATAGTGACGGCTGGGCGCGCAGCCGACAACGCGCAGCCGTTGCCCACAATGCGTAGAACGTACCGATGCGGGCCTCTGATGCCGGCACATACGCTGAGGGCGAGGCGGCGACGTGGCTGCCCACACGACTCAAGGGGGCGCAGATGATTCGCATCGGGTACGCGGCGGGAGCCTTCGATCTGTTTCACGTGGGGCATCTCAACCTGCTAAGGCATGCGCGTAATCAGTGCGACTTTCTGATCGCGGGAGTCGTGTGTGACGAGATGCTGCTCGCATCGAAAAACTGCAAAACGGTGATTCCGACCGACGAGCGGGCCGAGATCGTGCGGCACATTGACTTCGTTGACCGGGTATATGTTGAACGCGAGCCCGACAAGCTCGACACGTGGCGGGAGCTGCGGTTCACCCACTTCTTCAAGGGCGACGACTGGCGTGGCACGCCCAAGGGCGATCTGCTCGAAACAAGATTCGCGCGGGTGGGGGTTGAGGTCGTCTACTTTCCCTACACAGCGCACACGTCGAGTACTGCGCTGCGTCGCGCGCTGCAGGCCCTCGAAGGCCCAACCGCCGCCGCGATAGGGTCGCGTGCGCGCTAGCGCACGAGCCGGGCGATCGCCTGCGACGCCTCGTGCAGCTTTTCTGCGGCCTGCGCGCCACCGTCTGCCGCGGCAGACGCGACGCAGTGGCGCAGGTGGTCGTCGAGCAGCGCCAACGCGACCCGCTCGAGCGCCTTCGTCGCGGCCGACACCTGCGTCAGAATGTCGATGCAGTACTCGTCGTTCTCGACCATGCGGTGCACGCCGCGCACCTGCCCTTCGGCGCGGCGCAGCCGCTTCAGCAGCGCGTCCTTGTGATCGATGTAACCGTGGCCGTCGTGCGCGTTCTGGGCCTGCTCGCCTGGCCCTTGCTCACCCTGCACGGGCGCAGTTCCTTCGGCGCAGCACGCGCCACCCGCACCTGTCGAAGCTTCACTCATGATGAGAACCCTACACGCGTACGCCGTGTACGCATCAAGCGGGTGATACCTCCGCCCAAAATGACGAACACGGCGACCCACACGGCCGCGTAAATACCCCACTCGAGACCTACAATACGTTCGCCGATCAGCAGCGCCGCGATCATCAAGAGCGCCGGCTCGAGGTAACTCAGTAGCCCAAACACGCTCAGCGTCAACAGGCGCGACGCAACGATATAGAGCACGAGCGCGCCGCCCGCGAACGCGGTGTAGAGCGGCACCGACCACGCGAGCGTCGGGTTCACTGACAGCGCGGTGCCCGTCGAGAGTTCTATGCCAAGCAGCAACACAGCCAGTGGCACGAGCACTATAAACTCCCACAGCATGCCGCCGAGGTGCCCGGTGCCGAGCCTCCGCCGCAACACAAAGTAGGCGGGGTAGCCGAGCGCCACAAGCAGGGTCTCCCACGATATCCCGCCCACGCGCACGATCTCGAAAACGACACCTAAGGCCGCGATCGCAGCGGCAAGCCACTGCCACCAAGCGAGCCTGTCACGGTATAAAAACTTGCCCACCACAACGAGCACGAGTGGCAGCAGAAAGTAGCCGAGCGCCACCTGCAGCCCGCGCCCGTTGAGCGGCGCCCATGCAAACACCCACAGCTGCGCACCAATCAGCACCCCGCACGCGATGATCCCTAAGATCACGAACGGTTTGCGTCGAATCAGTTGCGCGACTGCCGAGAACAGGTGCCACTGCCTGGCCATCACGAGCGCGAGCATGATGATGGGAATGGTGACGAGGTTACGCACCGCCCAGATCGCGTCGGCGGGTGCCGGGTCAAGCCACGGAGTGAGAAAGTAGATGCCGCCAAAAGCGACCGAAGAGCCGACCGATGCGAGCGTTCCGCGCGCATCCTGCGAGAGCGCGCGGATCATTCCTTAGAGGTCGATCGCGCCGATGATCTCGCCGTAGGGCGTCTCACCTACCGGCACGAACCCGATATGCAAGAAGAACTCCTCGGGCCCGTCCTCACCGCGCTCCCAGAGCACCGTGAGCCGCTCGACACCGCGGGTGCGCGCCTCGTCGATCAGCGCGTTCACCGCGAAGGTGCCCACGCCCTGGCCCTGCGCGTCTGCGTCGACGTTAATGCGCCACAGCGCAGCCCGAAACTCCTCTTGCGTCGCTTCGGCGTCGAAGTTGCCGTGAATGAAGCCGACCACACGGCCGTCGCTGAGTACGACGCGCTGCCAGGCGGTGTGCGCGGGTGTCACCGCGGCCGCAGCCGCATAAGACACGGGCGTGATGAACTGCTCCTGGCCCGGCTTCAGGCCCAGGGTGTTCACTGCCACGATCGTTGCGGCCGACAGTTCTTCGAGACTCAGTGCGCTCATAACCCCAGGCTAGCGTGCGCAGCAAATCACGCAAGTGTCACGCGCCCTTTCTGACCGAATGTGTCGCACTCGAGGCAGGTTTGGTGCGTAGGTAATGATCCGGAGCGCGCGTTACCTGATCGCCGCGAGCGCAGCGCCCGCCGCCGCGGCGGGTGACCCGGCGTCGAGCCGCAGCACCCTGGCCGAGAGGTTCAGCTGGGCGAGGAACGGGGAGCTTGCAGACCACGAGTCGAGCTGGCGAGCGACCGCGTCGAACAGGGGGTTGCCGAGGTTTCTTAAGCCCCCGCCGATCACGATCGCGCCGGGGTCGAGGGTGAGGCCCAACAGCCGCACGCAGCCCGCGGTGCCGCGCACGAGATGCTCAAATGCCGCGATCGCCTCGCTGTCACCGGCCGCCACCGCGGGCAAGAGATTCTGTCCCGGATCGTCGCCCGCACTTGGCCAGAACCGCTTGAGGGCGGAGCCACTCGCGATGGTTTCGAGGCAGCCGAACTGGCCGCAGGGGCAGGGCCGGCCGAGGGGATCGATCGCGAGGTGTCCGATCTCGCCCGCGAGGTCTTGGTCGCCGCGCAGCGGATGTCCGTCGACGACGAAACCGGCGGCGAGGCCGGTGCCGAGGTTCAAGTAGGCGACCGTGCCATCGAGCTGCATCAGGTGTGCCGCGCCGATCGCGGCGGCCGTGACATCGTTGTCGACGGTCACGGGAATGCCGACGCGCTCTTGCAGCAGCGATGTGAGCGGCAGCGAAGTGATGCCGATGTTGTAGGCGTTGCGCACGAGGCCGCGCGCGCGGTCGATCTGGCCGGGAATACCGATGCCGATTGACGCGAAATCTTGGGGTTCACGGTCGGTTTGCGTCGCAAGTTCTGCCACAATCGCGGCAGCCGTGTCGATAATGCCGGCCTCGCCGGGCACGGTCGCGGTGCGCGTGTGGCCCGCAATGCCACCCTGCTCGTCGAGCGCGATGGCTTCGATCTTTGTGCCACCGATGTCCATTCCAATGCGCATCGTGTTGCTCATACGATCAAGTCCTTCGTGGTGCTGTGCGAGTGGTGTTCGTTCGTCATGCTGCGCGAGCGAAGCGTTCGTTCGTCATGCTGCGCGAGTGGTGTTCGTTCGTCATGCTGCGCGAGCGAAGCGTTCGTTCGTCATGCTGCGCGAGTAGTGTTCGTTGGTCATGCTGCGCGAGCGAAGCGAGTCGCAGTATCCAGAGCAAAAGCTGACACCAGCTCAGACTCTGGATTCTGCGACTCCTTCGTCGCGCAGCATGACGAGTTAGCTAGTTCGTCGCGCAGCATGACGAGTTCTCTAATTGGCGCGGCGGTTAGCTGAGGCGCAGGCCGGTCTGCGCGTCGAAGACGTGCAGGCGCCCTGGTGCGGGCTTGAGGGTGACGCGCTCGCCCCCGTTCGGGTGCACCCGTCCGTCGACGCGGGCCACCACTTCGAAGCCCAGCTCGTCTGCGCTGTGGCCGTACAGGTAGCCGTCTGCGCCGAGCTCCTCGACCAGGTCAACGATCACCTCGAGGCCTGGCTCACCCGGGGCCGCAAGCGCGAGATCCTCCGGGCGCACACCCGCCGTGATCTGGCTCGACGTCGCCATAGCGCGCACGCCCGGGTGCACCTCGGCGACGGCCGTACCAAACTGTACGCCGTGCTCGGTGAGGTTCGCGGGGAACAGGTTCATGGCAGGCGAGCCGATGAATCCAGCAACGAAGTCATTAGCGGGGGTTTCGTAGAGCTCGCGCGGTGTACCCACCTGCTGCAGCTCACCGGCCTTGAGCACCACGATCCGGTCGCCCATGGTGAGCGCCTCAGTCTGGTCGTGCGTGACATAGACGGTCGTGACGCCGAGGCGGCGCTGCAGCGACGCGATCTGTGTACGTGTCTGTACACGCAGCTTCGCGTCGAGGTTCGACAGCGGCTCATCCATCAAGAACGCCTGAGGGGAGCGCACGATCGCGCGGCCCATGGCGACACGCTGGCGCTGGCCGCCCGAGAGCGCCTTCGGCTTGCGGTCGAGGTACTCCTCGAGGTCAAGCATCTGCGCTGCTTCGCGCACACGCTTGGCGCGCTCGTCCTTGCTGACGCCCGCGATCTTGAGCGCGAAACCCATGTTCTCGCCCACGGTCATGTGGGGGTAGAGCGCGTAGTTCTGAAACACCATCGCGATGTCGCGGTCCTTGGGCGGCATGTGCGTGACGTCGCGATCACCGATCATGATCTGGCCCGACGTGACCTCCTCGAGACCAGCCAGCATGCGCAGCGTCGTCGACTTGCCGCAGCCCGAGGGGCCAACGAGAACGAGAAACTCGCCGTCTCCGATCTCAAGATTGAGCTTGTCGACAGAAGGGCGCTCGGCCCCCGGGTAGACACACGAAATGTTGTCAAATGAAACAGTAGCCATGTTTCTTTCCTCCACCGGCAGGTACGTGCCGGACGATCCGTTGTAGAAGTCGGTGATGTTACATCACCGGTGTCCGTCTTTGGACGTGCTCAGCGTAGCAGCTTGCGGGCGTGCGCGGGCGGGTTTGTGGAACCGTTTAGGATGGGCATATTTGGAACTTTTGTGGTTGCGACGGGTGTGAGCCCGCCAGCCGCAGGCCCTGAGGAGGTCAGTTGGAGATCGTCATCGTTGCTGATGCGACGGCAGTTGCCGAGCGTGCGGCTGAAGAAATGGCCCGTGTGATTCGTGGGCGCCAAGACGCCGTCATTGGAGTTGCAACCGGTTCATCGCCGCTGGGCACCTACGAGGTGCTGGCACGCAAGGTACGCGAAGGTGAGATTGACGTGACGGGTGTGAGCGCGTTTGCGCTCGACGAGTACGTCGGCCTCGCCCCCGAGCACCCCGAGAGCTACCACAGCGTTATCGGCAAAACGGTCACCGAGCAGCTGGGGCTGAACCCCGCGCTCGTGCACGTTCCCAACGGCAATGCAGACGACTTCGACGCCGCGTGCGACGCGTACGAGCGCGAGATCGTGGCAGCAGGTGGCATTGACATTCAGTTGCTCGGCATCGGTGCAAACGGCCACATTGGCTTCAACGAGCCGACCTCGTCGTTTGCTTCGCGCACGCGCCTCAAGACACTGGCTCAGCAAACCCGCATCGATAACGCCAGGTTCTTCGACTCGCCGGACGACGTGCCCGTGTACAGCGTGACCCAGGGTCTCGGCACCATTGCCGACGCGCGGCGGCTGCTGCTCGTCGCGCAGGGTGAAGCGAAAGCCGACGCCGTGGCGGCGATGATTGAGGGCCCCGTGTCGACCATGTGCCCGGCGAGTGCGCTGCAGATGCACCGCTACGCGGCCGTCGTGATCGATGAGGCGGCAGCCTCGAAGCTCAAGCTGCGCGACTACTACGACCACGTGCAGCACTACCGCACGCTCGCGCCGGCCTAAGCTTTCAGCCCTTGCTTCACCCGGATCTTGGGCCGGGCCCATTTACTTGGCCGTTGTTGTGGTTTTTGCGGTGCTGAACCACAACAGCGGCCAAATAAAACGTCGCGCCGCGGGCGGTAGTGGGGGTTTGAGTGCTACGCGATGCGGCGAAACCGCGGGCCGGCGTAGCCGTCGCGCTCGACGTGCTCGGCGAACATGTCGAGCGGTCGCACCCAAAAGCTGTAGTCGTCGTACAGCTTGCGGTAAAACACGAGGGCCTCTTCGGTTTCAGAGTGCCTGCCGGTGCCTACGACCTCGTATCGTGCGCCCTTGAAGTGTTCGTAGATGCCAGGTTCGATGTTGCTCATGGGCGTCAGCCTAGCGGGCGCTAGAAAACCCGCGCACCCTCGACGTAGGTCGCTAAGACGGGCATTTCGGCCAGGGTTTGTGCGTCGAGGGCCAGCGGATCGTCTGCACATACAGTGAGCGCTGCCCTGTGCCCCGTCACGATGCCGCCCTCTTCGTCTGAGCCGATTGCGCGTGCCGCGTGTGTGGTGTAGCCCTCAAAAGCTTCACGAACACTTAGCGCCTGTTCAGGCTGCACTGGGGCAAGGCCCGGGCGGGCAAGAGGTCTGCGCAGTATTGACTCGGCCATCATGGCGCGCGGGTCATACGGGGTCACAGGCCAGTCACTCCCGAGCGCCAGTGTGGCGCCTGATCGGCGAAGGTCGCCAGACCTCCAGCCGTGTGACGCTCGCTCCTCGCCCAGCCGCACCGACCAGTTATCGCTTCGGTCTGCGAGGGTGTGACGCACGCCATGAATCGGCTGCATGCTGGCGGCGACCCCGAGCTCGGCAAACCGGGGCACTGTCTCATCGGGAATGGTTTCGATGTGTTCGATGCGGTGATGTGCGTTGCCTGCGATGGAGCCGAGTGCTTCAATGGCGTCGAGTACAAATTCGACGCCGCGGTCACCGATCGCGTGGGTTGCTGTTGAAATGCCGCGTTCGGCGAAGAATCGAAGAGCCGCTCGATATGCCTCGGGGTCGGTCCAGATCGATCGAAGTCCCTCGCCGTAACAATCGGGCTCGGCAAGCCAAGCAGAGCCGTTGTCTACGGTTCCGTCGATCATGAACTTCACCCCCTCGACGCGCCAGCGGCGCCCGTGCAGGCCCTGAATGCTGGCGAAATGTGTCAGCGCTTGTGTGTCAGAGCCGGGCGGAATGATGGGGGAGAACCTGAGTCGTAACGGGAGTTCACCGCGCGTCTCTAGCAGCTCAAGGAGTTCTTGACTGCCCTCGTGAAAGTCCATGACGTGTGTGCCAGTGATTCCCGTGCGGGCCATGCCATTGAGCACTTCTGACAATCGGTTCGCTTTGGACTCGAGGCTCTCCCGTGGAATCTGAGCGAGCACGAGATCCATCGCTGCGAGCTCCAACAAGTACCCGGTCGGAACGCCATCTGCATCAACACCCACGGCCGACTCATCGGGGAACTTTTCTGCCCCAGTGAGCCCGACCTGGCCTACGGCCACGCTATTGACGACCGCGGAGTGGGCATCGCGCATGCGTAGAAATACAGGGTTTTGGGGTGTTACGTGGTCAACCACGCGGCCAGAGAATCCAGTGTCGGTAAAGATGTTTGGGTCAACTCCCCAGCCGAAGATCCACTCGCCTGGAGCTGCTGCAGCTACGGCAGCCGCGAGTCGTGCACATACTTCTTCAAGTGAAAGGTCGGTTAGCTGCACACCGCGCGTGAGCTCTAACCCGAACACGATGTGGGTGTGGCTGTCGATGAGCCCGGGAACAATCGTCGCCCCGGGAAACTCGTCAACGACTGTGTCGGGTGTGAGCTGCGCAGCCAGCGACTCCTTCGAGCCGATACCGGTGATCCGGCCCCGCGTAATCGCGACCGCGGTGGGGGCCGAATCACTAGAGTGCCGGTGGCCATCAAATGTGTGCACGCGCGCGCCGATCACGATGCGATCCGCGACGGGTGAACTCTGCTGTGTCATGTGTCTCTCCTCTTGAGCCGGATCAGTTAGCTGTGCACCGGTTCAGCAGCGCCTATCACCACTGCGGTGGTGTTGCCGTCCTCATACTTGCGACGGCTGCGTGCGATCAAGAAGAGCGCGAGCCCAAAGATGATGCTCGGTGCGGTGACGATCAGCGCGTACTGCAGCGGAGTGAGCACGCCGACCAGCTGGCCGCCAATCAGCGGGCCGAACGCGACACCAGCCAGGTAAAAGCCCGATACGACGACGCCTACGCGGCCCGTCACGTCCATGACCGCAGCAAGACCGGTCACCAGCACCAAAATCGCACCGTACATGACACCCCAAACGACAATGGAGACGGCGTAGATCAGGGCTGATCCACTCGTGATCATGAGGAACTTCGTGATCGTGCTGATCGCAATGATCAATACGAACGACCAGCTTCGGCCGATCCAGCGAAGTGCAAGGGGAGCGAGCAGTGCGCCCACGAGCCCGCCGCCAACCTTGGCAGCGAGCAGTGCGCCGGAGGTCTCAGGTGTGAGCCCAGCGTGATCGGCAAGGACACTGGTCATGGAGTACACCATGTCTTCGGTGAGCGACCACAGGCACATGGATGCGGCGAGGGCGAAAGCAATCCAAGTGAGGGGGCTGCGCTCTGAATTGGCGGTGGCGGTGACTTCGGTGCCCGCGCCCTTAGCGGGTACGTTTGGTAACCAGCCCGCGAGAATCAGCCCGATGACTCCCAGCGCGGTAATGACAATGAGTACTGAGCGCAGGTCGTTGTGGAACAGCGGGGCGATCGCAAGCAGTGCTGTAGCGCCGAGCCGGTTGATCACCATTACAACGGTTACTGTGCGGTCGGGGTTCTGCGTGGCAGAAGCCGATGCGGTGCCGGTCGCAATCATGACACCGGCGCCGATGCCGCCCAGCATGAGGCCGATCATCACCGTGTTCGTTGTCATGAATGCCGCCGCCAAACCGTAGCCTGCGACCATGGCGAGAAGACCAAGACGGCCAAGCGTGGGGCGATCTGCGTGAGCGATGAAGCGCGTTGTGACAAACATAGCCAGGGCTGACCCCGCGGTCATGCCGGTGGCGAGCGCCCCAGCCGTCGCGATGTCAACGCCTAAGTCTTGCACCATGGCTGCGATGAGCACGGGGACGAGGTTAGCCGCCATGAGTGCGAACACCCAGGTGCCAACGAAGCCCATGACAACTTTGCCAGTGAGAGTCGCGAGCTTGGGTTGTGTGGTGGGTTGAGGGGCTGGCATAGAGACTCCTTCGTCAAGCGAGCATGGTGAAGCGCGATAGTGCGTCTAAACGGATGCTGCGGGAACGTTCCCGCATCGGTAATGCTACGGGCCAGTCCGTCTCCACGCAACATGAGCGCCACGGCCGCGCCCATAGACTGTCGACTATGGCGTCTTCTCCAGTCACAATTGTCGACATCGCTCGAGCATTGGGTATCTCGAAGACGGCGGTTTCTTCTGCGCTCCACGGCCGGGGTCGAGTGTCTGAGGACACTAAACAAAAAGTTCTCACCCAAGCCGCGCGCATGGGGTATGTTTCGAATCGCGCGGCACAACGACTACGAGGTGGCAAACACGCGGCGATAGGGCTACATATTCCGGCGAATGTGCGTGAGCTCGCGTTCTACATGGAGCTAGCGTTTGGGGTGGCCGATGTCGCTGCAATGACGGGAAACGATCTGTTGTTGCTCACTTCAGGCGCCAGTGGACGCGCTCGACCACAGATCGACGGTCTACTGGTTGTTGATCCGGAGCCTAAGGCATTTGCTGCCGTCTCATCGAACATTGGCGACGTGCCCGTGGTCACAGTGGGTGAGTATCGCGGTGAACAAGAGGATCGAATTGCAGCGTCGATCGCGGCCGACCATCGCGCGCTCACTATGAGCGTGCTCGATCAGCTCAGTCAGTGCGGCGTGCGGCGACCGGCCATCGCAGCAATTGAGGAAGAGTGGGCGCCTATGTGGGCGTCGGAAGTTGTCGCGGGGTACAGAGATTGGTGCGAGCGACACGGAGCCAACGCGTCAATTTTGCATACGCAGGTGACGCCAACTGACGCCGAGATTATTCGTTTACTTGATGAGGTTGAGCAACGGGGGTGTGACGCACTGCTCTGGGTGGCGCAGGGGGCCGTGACGCATGCGCTGGCGTTTCAGGCAAGTGGCGTCGCCGGCGAGGGGCTCACGTTCGCGACGATGTCGACGGAGCCAGGCCCGACTCGTGTAGTGGGTGTTGACCTCGAAGCGCGTGACTACGGCCGGGAAGCGGCGAAACTACTATTGAAGGCTATCGACGGCGAGACCGACCCGCGCGAGAGCGTGCTCCATGCCGCGCGCATAGTTGTACCTGAGAGTTAGCCTCGGGAGCGCTGCAGCCGCTGAGCTTTGGCGCAAGGAAGCGTGGCCGGGCGGATGCCCGCCCGGCCACAGCCTGCCCAACAGCTCCGCCCTACTTCACGCTGCCGGCGGTGAGGCCGCTGACGAGGCGCTTCTCGATCAGCATGAACAAGATCACCACGGGCAAGATCGCGACGATCGAAACGGCGAACACATACTGCCAGCTCGTCTCGTACTGGCCCACAAACTTGGTGAGCGCCACCGACATGGGCTGGTTACCAGCAGTCGACAGGATGACGAGGGATGCCGCGAACTCATTCCAGCAGGCCACAAAGGTGAACACGATCGCGGTGACAATGCCCGGCCACACGAGCGGCAGGTTGATCTTGAACAGGACGGTGAAGCGGCCTGCGCCGTCGATCTGCGCGGCCTCGTCGACTTCCTTGGGCACGCCAGCAAAGAAGGAGTGCATGATCCACGTCGCAAACGACAGGTTAAACGCGGCGTTCACGAGAATCATCGCGAGCCAGGTGTCAGAGATGCCCATCGTGATGAACTGCCGAAACAGGCCCGAGGTGAGCACCGCGGGCTGCAGCATCTGCGTCACGATGACGAGAAACAAGAACACCATGCGACCGGGAAACCTGAAGCGTGCCGTGTAGTAGGCGGCTGGCAGCGACACCAGCAACACGAGCAGCGTCGCGAACACCGAGATCACAATGGTCGAGATCAGGTTTTGCAGCAGCGGGGTCTCGGGCGTCGACCACATCGTGACGAAGTTTTCCCAGCGCCACTCGGTGGGAAAGTAGGTCGGGTCGACCGAGCGAATCTCGGGCTTCGACTTCACCGCACCAAAGAACATGATCGTGTACGGCAGCATGAACACAACGAGCACAATCGCGCCGGCGAGCATGCGCAGCGCGATCGTGCCACGTGAAACATTGCCGCGTGCGACGCGACGGCGGGCGCGACCGGCGGGTACAACGAGCGCGGTGGTCGCGTCGTCGACCGGCGCTGGTGACTTGGGGGTGTAGAGAGCCACGGTCTAGACCTCCTTCATGGGCTTGACGGCCTTGACATAGATCGCCACGATTACGATCACAATCAAGAACCCAACGACCGACAGCGCGCTCGCGACGTCGACCTTGTGCTGATCCTGCATGTATTTGAAGATCATGGTCATGATCGTGTCGGCGTCGTAGCCGGGAATTGATCCGGTCATGATGCGCAAGATCGGCAGCGAGTTAAAGACGTTAATAATATTGATCAGGATCGCGACAGCCAGTGCGCTGCGCAGCTGGGGCAGCACCACGGAGAAGTACGCGCGGGCAGGGCCCGCGCCGTCGACCCGGGCGGCTTCGAGTGTCTCGCCGGGAATAGCTTGGAGCCCCGCGAGAATCGTGTAGGTCGTAAACGGCAGCGACACAAAGATGGCGATCACAATCGACCAGGCGAATGCGGTGTCGGCGTTGCGGGTCCAGCCGAAGCCTTCGGGTGTGTCGATGAGCCCGACGTCGACCAAGAACTTGTTGATGATACCGAAGTAGGGCTCGAGGCCGTAGTAGAACACCATCGTGGTCATAACGACCGAGGCCGCCCACGGCACGATCACGGCGAGGCGTACGAGCTTGCGCCCGGGAAACGCCTTGTTGAGCACTTGCGCGATCACGAGCGACAGCGCGACGGTGAACGCGACGACCACGACGACCCAAATGATCGTGCGAAACAGGATCGGCCAGAACTCGGCGAACCCAAACACGGCCGCATAGTTATCGAACCCAACGGAGCCCTTGTCGACGCCCGACTGTGAGATCTTGCGTGTTGAGTTGAAGAACATGAGACCGGCGGGAAAGAAGACCACGCCGACAATGAGCAGCAGCGCAGGGGCGATCCAGGGCAGCGCTTGCAGTAGGTCGCGCGCGCCCGAATTCTTGCGGCTGGGGGGTGGTTTCTTGGCCCCACCGCCGGGGGCGGGGCGGCCTGTGGCCGCCCCGCCCGAGGAGGGAGAGGGCTCGGTGGTGAGGGTCATCTACTCTTCCGATCCTGGGTGGTGTGGCGTATAGCGTCTAACGGGACTTAACCCTCGTCAGACTGCGCCTGGATCTCGGCGAGCACGTCGGCTGCAGGCTTGGTCTGCAGCTGACCGAACAGCGCCTTGAATGCCGAGTCGGTGGCTGACCAGTTGGGGTTCGTGGTCGGGAAGAACTGAGCGTCGGGCAGTGCCTCGAGGAACGGCTTGAGTGCCTCATCGTCTGCGAGTGCCTCGGCGCCGCTCTTGGTCGTGGGCAGGAAGCCCTCGCCCGAGACCCACGGCACGTAGGTGTCGGCAGCGAAGAGGTAGTCGAAGAACTTGGTGATCGCCTCTTGCTTGCTCTCGTCGTTCTTAAACGCCATCAGCTGGTCGGCGACGCCCACGGTCATGGCCGAGCCGTCCTTGGTGGGAATGGGTGCGATCGAGTAGTTCAGGTCGGGGTTGTTGTCTGCAATCTGGCCAACGGTCGGGGGCAGACCCACCTGCATGCCGATCTTGCCCTGCACGAAGATCTCCATGAGGGGTGAACGCTGCGTCGATCCCGGATCAGCCTGGGTTGCGCCCGCATCGATCATCTTCTTGATCTGCTCGGCGCCCACGAGGTTTTCGGGGGTGTCGACGGTGATCTTGTCGGCGTCGCCAAAGCTGCCACCGCCGCCCCACAGCCAGACGGCTGCTTCTGCCTGCGCTTCTTCAGAGCCGAGCGGCATGCCGTAGCCCGCAACGCCGCCGCCGAGCTGCGAAACCTTGGTGGCGGTGTCGAGGAGCTCGTCCCAGTTCTTGGGGGCTTCCTTCACGCCGGCTTCTTCAAGGAGGTCGTTGTTGACGAAGAGTGCGCGTGCCGAGGCGATCCAAGGGAGCGCGTAAGCGTCGCCCTCGTAGGTCTCGTTCTCGAGGAAGGAGTCCTGGAAGTCAGAGAGAGTGTCGGGTGATGTGACATCTGCTGCCTTGTAGAGCAGGTCGTCTGCGGCGAAGCCGACGAAGGGGCCGCCGTTGTAGATATCGGGGGCCTGGTTGCCCGAGACCTTCGTCGCGATGACCGACTCGAGGTTGTCCCACGACTGGACCTCGAGGTTCACCTTGATGTCAGAGTGCTCTTTTTCGAAGCCAGCGATGACGTCGTTCCACAGCTTCTGCGTGTTGTCGGAGTAGCTGGGCACGAGCAGGTTGAGCGTCGTTGCGCCGTCCTTGTCGTCTCCGCCGCCCGATGCCCCGCCACTGAAGCCACACGATGTGA
This sequence comes from Leucobacter faecis, assembly GCF_054456695.2. NCBI lineage: Bacteria > Bacillati > Actinomycetota > Actinomycetes > Micrococcales > Microbacteriaceae > Leucobacter > Leucobacter faecis. Next base: position 45,342 of record NZ_JBTJER020000004.1, on the reverse strand, counting down.
GTGCGAGTGCCGCGGTCGCCGCGACGGCAACAGTTCCTAGCCTGATGGATTTCTTCATTGAACTTCCTCACTCTGAATCGCTCATGGTTATGAGCGTTTGCGTCTCTGCAAGTTCGACTCTTACGGGCCGATTCCAGCGAATTTCATCAAATGAACGTCTGGATGAAACCACTATTGGGGCAAAATGCTGCTTCGTCAAGCTCCAAAATCATTTCGTTATCAACTTAGTGCAAAAATAACGCAAGAAATCGGCTATATGAGAGAATTGTCATAAATCACCCATTGAAATGATCGAAACTCATGTGTGACAATCATTTCTAATCACTTATTCGATCGCGAAGGCGGAGTAGCAATGACGCAGACACGACAGCCAGGGGCTTTCATGGCCGAGGAGATCGCTTCTCAGCCCGACACGTGGGCGCGTGTCGCCCACATGACCGACGCACACGCTCAGCTGCCTCAGGCCGGCGAGCGGGTCGCAGTGATCGGCTGCGGCACCTCGTGGTTTATGGCGCAGTCATATGCACACCTGCGTGAGTCGACGGGGCAGGGCGTCACCGACGCGTTCGCCGCGTCAGAGGCCTTCGTTGATCGTGGCTATGACTCGATCGTCGCGCTCACCCGATCCGGCACGACGAGCGAGGTGCTCGAGATCATCGAGCGCCTGCGCGGCAGCGTGAAGACCATCGGCGTGATCGGTGACCCCGAGTCACCGCTGCCGGGCCTCGTCGACGAGGCCATTCTGCTGCCGTTCGCCGATGAGCAGTCGGTCGTGCAGACCCGCTTCGCCACCACCGCGCTTGCCCTCTTTCGCGCCTCGCTTGGCGTTGACCTGACGCAGGCGATCGCCGATGCGCGCATCGCGGTCGCAGAAGAGCTGCCTGCGGCACTGCTCGACGCCGAACAGGTGAGCTTTCTCGGCCGCGGCTGGACGGTGGGGCTCGCTCACGAGGCAGCGCTCAAGATGCGTGAGGCCGCACAGGCCTGGACCGAGTCGTACCCAGCCATGGAGTACCGCCACGGGCCCATCGCCATCGCGGCCCCCGGCCGCGTCACATGGCGCTTCGGCGAGGCTCCCGAGGGGCTCGCCGAGCAGGTCGCGCGCACCGGCGCGCACTTCGAAGCGAGCGCGCTAGATCCGCTCGCCGATCTCGTTCGCGCCCAGCGTGTCTCGCTCGCACGCGCGCTCGCGCTGGGTCTTGATCCGGATCAGCCGCGCAACCTGACGCGCTCAGTCATTCTCGAGCCGTGATCGACCTCCCCAGTGTCGGCCCCGGGCGAGCGGTCCTCGCGTTCGACGTCGGGGGGACAGATATCAAATCGGCGTTGATTGATGAGCACGGGCAGGTGCGCGGAATCGGCCGCTCGGCCACACCGGTCGAGCGGCTGCGCCCGCCGAGCGCCAACGGCATTGCTGAGGGCGAGCTGGGGGCGGCGCCGCAGATCATCGAGCGGCTGCGCGCGTTGCAACTTGAGCTCACCTCGGCACACCCCGATGTGACCCCGGTCGCGGCGTCGATCGTGGTGCCTGGCATTGTCGACTCCGAGCGTGGAGTGGGGGTCTTCGCCTCGAATCTAGGCTGGCGCGAGGCGCCCATCAGACAGCTCGCCGAGGAGCGGCTCGGCCTGCCGGTCGCGTTTCACCACGACATCCACTCGGCGAGTAGCGCTGAGCTCGCGCTGGGTGGCGCGCGCGATTACGAGAACGCGGTCGTCGTAGTGTTGGGCACGGGCATCGCAGCGACCGTAGTGATCGGCGGTGCGCCATACCTCGCGGGTGGTTTTGCGGGCGAGATTGGGCATACCCCGGTCGCCGACGGACCGGAATGCCAGTGTGGCGGGCGCGGTTGCCTCGAAGCGATCGCCTCGGGTGGTGCGATCGCCCGGCGCTACCGTGACCGAGTGCGCGCACGTGGCGAGTCGAGTGAGACGCCCGACCGGGTGCGCGATATTCTCGCGCTCGCCGAGACAGGTGATGAGTGCGCACGCGACGTTTGGAACGAAGCGCTTGACGCGCTTGCCACCTCGTTTGCGCAGATCACCGGCATCATCGCGCCCGAAGCGATCGTCATCGGTGGCGGCCTTAGCCTCGCGGGCGACGCCATCTTCGTGCCACTGCGGGAACGACTCGATGCGCGTCTCACGTTTCACCGTCGCCCCAGGGTGGTTCCCGCCCAGCTCGGCGAGAACGCTGGGCTCATCGGTGCCGTGTTGTTCGCCCGCGCACTTGCCGAGAGGAAGTCCATATGACCAAGCCGATTGTAACGGTCACCCCTAACCCCGCGCTCGACATGACGTGGGTGGCAGACGCTGTCCATGCTGGTGGCACACACCGGGTCGACGCGGCGCGCGTGCGCGCTGGCGGCAAAGGTATCAACGTGGCGCGAGTCGTTCATGCGCAGGCGCTTCCAACCATAGCGATCACTACCTGCGGGGGTTCGGTCGGTGAGGCGTTCGCCGCTGAACTAGCGACGAGCCATGTGCCAAATGCGCTGGTGCCGGTCTCGGCAGAGACCCGTCGCAGCATCGCGATCTACGACGAGACTGTCGCAGACACGATGATCTTCAACGAGCGCGGGGTCGCCCCGAGCCCGCAAGAGTGGGGCCAGCTCGTAGACGCGGTGGCCGCGGCCCTCGATGAAGCGGACGCTGGCGTTCTGGTGATCTCGGGCAGCCTGCCACCCGGGGTCGGCGAAGCTGAGCTGCGCGCACTCATTGCGCTCGGCGCTGGGCGGGGGTGCCCCGTCATCGTCGACACATCGGGGCCGCTTTTGCTGGTCGCCGCGCAGGCAGGCGCCGCGCTCCTCAAACCCAACCGTGAAGAACTGCGCCTGGCGACGGGCGAATCCGACCCGATGCGCGGCATGGCTGCGCTCCTCGAGCTGGGAGCAGGCACCGTGATGTGCTCGCTGGGTGCCGAGGGCATGTTGCTGGCGACGTCGAGCGATCCGCTTGAGCGCAGCGGTGCCCGGGCACGCAGGGCTCGCCTAACGACGCCGCTCGCCGGCAACCCGACCGGTGCGGGCGATGCCGCCGTCGCAGCGGCCGCGAGCCTTGCCGCCTGCGGTGCGGCCCTCGGAGACACCGCGGTGTTGCGTCGCGCCACGATCTGGTCGGCCGCCGCGGTACTGATGCCGCTCGCGGGCGAAATCGCCCGTGACCGCGCTGCACTCGAACGCAGCCTCGTGCTCGATGTTGTTACCTCGTCCACCGAACTCAGTCGCCCCGCCCCCGAAGGAGCCCCAGCATGACCCTCGTCACTACCCGCGAACTGCTCGCAGCTTCCCAGTCGCGCGGTGTCGCGACGGCAGCGCTCAACGTCGTGCACCTCGAAACCGCCGAAGCTCTCGCGCAGGCAGCCGAGCGAGCGGGGCACCCCGTGATCTTGCAGATCTCGCAGAACTGCGCCGATTATCACGGCGGCCTCGCACCGATCGGGCTTGCGACACTCGAGATCGCTCGGCGCAGCACTGCACCGATCGCGGTGCACCTCGATCACGCCGAACGGGTATCTCTCGTCGACGAAGCCGTCGACCTCGGATTTAGCTCGGTGATGTACGACGGCGGCACACTGCCCTACGACGAGAACGTGGATGTTACAGCGCGCGTGGCGGCGAAGTGCCGCGAGGCGGGGGTGTTCGTCGAAGCCGAGCTGGGCGAGGTGGGCGGCAAGGACGGCGCGCACGCTCCCGGGGTGCGCACCGATCCCGAAGAGGCGCGGGCGTTTGTTGAAGCGACCGGGGTCGACGCGCTCGCGGTGGCCGTGGGGTCATCGCACGCGATGAATGAGCGCACCGCCAGCCTCGACCTTGAGCTAATCGCGAGGTTGCGTGCGGCGGTGCCGGTGCCGCTCGTGCTGCACGGCTCGTCGGGGGTGCCCGACGAGGTGATCAGTCAGGCTATCGTTGCAGGCATGCGCAAAATCAATGTGTCCACGCACCTCGTGGGATTCTTTACGCGCGCGGTGCGCGAGACGCTCGCTGCGCAGCCGGGTGTTGTTGACTCGCGCAAATACATTGGCGCGGGGCGCGCGGCCGTGGTGCCCGAGGCCGCACGGCTGATCAGTTTGTTCGCGGGAGGAGAGGTGCGCCGTGGCGAAGGCTGACCGCATGCGCGCCGTGCTCGAGCTCTTGAGCGAGCACGGCAAAGTCGAGATTGACGACCTTGTCACGACGCTCGACATCTCGCCGGCGACCGCGCGCCGAGATCTCGACACGCTCGCCGAGCAGCGCATGCTCACGCGCACACGCGGTGGCGCTGAGGCCCTGACCGTCGCGTACGACCTGCCGCTGCGCTACCGTGACGAGCGCGACCCGCACGCCGTGAAACAGCGCATCGCGGTCGCCGCGAGCAAGCTCGTGAACGCGGGCGACGTCGTCGGGCTCTCGGGCGGCACGACGACGACGGCGGTGGCGGGTGAGCTCGCGACGCGCCCCGACATTATGGCCCCGTCGCCGGTACCCAATCTCACCGTCGTCACGAACGCCGTCAACATTGCGGCCGAACTCGCGACCAGGCCGCAGGTGAAACTCATGGTCACGGGTGGAATCTTGCACCCCCGCAGCTATGAACTCGTCGGCTCGTTCGCCGAAGACACGCTCGCACAGGTCTCGCTGACCCTCGCATTTATTGGAGCGAACGGGCTCAACGCGGGCCTGGGCGCTACGACGCACAACGAGCGCGAGGCGGTCGTCAACAGCCTCATGGCAACGCGCGCAGACCGCGCGGTGCTCGTCGTCGATTCGTCGAAGATCGGCCGCAAGGCGTTCGCCGGTATGGGCGGGCCCGAACGCTTCGATACGATCATCACCGACGACGGAATCACTGACGCCGATCACACCGCGCTCGTCGGTCGCGGCTACGAGATCATCGTCGCGCCCTAACGACAGGGTGCCCCACAGCCACATCGCTTCACCGCTGCAAGAGAATTGAGTCACGCATGACCGCGACCGTCATCCACTCCGTACGGCTGCTCACAGGCCGTGAAGACACGGCCGACACCTGGGTGCTGCTCGCTGCTGGGCGGGTCGCCTCACGAGGCTCCGGATCCGGCTGGCGGGCTGAGATCGAGGCCCTGCCCGATGCTGCCGCCGTCGAGGTAGTCGATGGAAGCGGGCATATGCTCGTGCCCGGCTTTATTGACATGCACTGTCACGGGGCGGGCGGGGCATCGTTCGGTGATGCTGAGCCGGGGGCGATTGAAAATGCGCTCGCGGTGCACCGGAGCCACGGCACGACCCGTGCGGTGCTGTCGCTCGTCACCGCACCGATTGAGGTGCTCGAGGAGCAGGTGGCCCGCATTCGAGACCTGACGGGGCGCGGGCTGGGCGTGCTCGGGTCACACCTCGAGGGGCCGTTTCTGGCCGAGGAGTTTAAGGGGGCGCATGATCCGGCCCTGTTGCGTGCAGCTACGAAGCCCGATCTTGACCGATTGATCGCCGCAGGTAGCGGCACGATCGCGCAGGTGACGCTTGCGCCCGAGCTGCCGGGAGGCATGGCGGCGATCGAACAATTCGTCGCCGCGGGGGTGAGAGTAGCAGTGGGCCATACGGCAGCTGACTACGACGCATCGCGGGCCGCGTTCGTCGCTGGCGCAACTATTTTGACGCATGCCTTTAACGGCATGAAGGGGATTCACCACCGCGCGCCCGGGCCGGTGCTGGCCGCAATGGCTGAGCCACAGGTCACACTCGAATTGATTAACGACGGCGTGCACGTGCACCCCGATGTCGTGCGGCTCGCATTTGCGGGGGCGCCCGGGCGGGTTGCGCTCATTACCGATGCGATGGCCGCGACCTGCTGCGCAGACGGCCGCTACATGCTCGGCTCGCTCGAGGTTGACGTCGAGGGCGGTGTCGCACGCTTGGCCGGCGGCACCTCGATTGCGGGGTCGACGCTCACCCTCGACGGGGCGCTGCGGCAGGCCGTGCGCGAGTGCGGCGTCCCCATGCAAACAGCCATCGCATCCCTCACCGAGGTGCCTGCGCGCGCACTCGGGGTGTCAGACAAATTCGGCGACCTAGCCGTGGGCTACGCGGCCGACGCGGTGCTGCTTGACGATGCGCTCGAGGTGGCTGGTGTGTGGGCGGACGGCGTGCGCGCTGCGAGCTAGCCGCGGCGGGCTGACGCGAGGTAGCCGACTACCGCGCCTGCGACACCAAAGACGACGGGCCAGACCCAGAACACTCCGAGGAACAGCAGCGCAGCGACGGCCGCCGCGAGCAGCAGTAGCTCAACCAGCGCCTGACCAAAGCGGTCGGTGCGCAGCATGGGCTTGGGCGACAGAAACAGTGCCCAGATCACGACGGTAAGGACGAAAAAACCGATTCCGCTGATGATGCCGGGAAACGGCAGCGGCCACGATACGAATCCCCACACAGTGACGATGGCAACGGTGGCGAGGTGAAACAGTGCGCGCACGACCTGAAGGATCGCGGTCGAACGAAGGGCCTGGGGCTGCGTGGTGTCTGTCACAGAACTCAAGTGTACCCGCCGGTGCTTGAAGAAGTCTGGCGCGCATGGTCCATCCGTTCCCACCCCTCTTGGTCCAGTGATATTGTGCGAGTTACTGTGAACCTATGAACCATGAGGGGCGACACGGCAGCGTGCGTAACGTGCGCGTCTGGGACGCGTCTGGCCACTCGGCTGAACCCGCGTTCTCAAAGCCCCTCGACGTGGCATGGCTCGATGGACAGTTCACGGAATCGCGGCCATTGTCTGCCGCTCCGAGCGATGAGCGCGACCAAGCTATCGACGGCAGCGGCCTGTGGCTGATCCCTGGTCTTGTTGATGTGCACGTGCACGCTGCCTGGCACGCCTTTAACGAAACGGACCGCGAAGCGCTCAGCCCAGAGCGCACGCGCGAGCTCACCATGCAGGGCCTCGCACGCAACCTGGCAGCGGGATTCACGAGTGTGCGCGACGCGGGCGGGCTCACCGTAGACGCCGCGCAAGGCGGCGAAGGGAATGCGGCACAGCGCCCACGCGTGCAGCACGCGATCGCCATGATCGACCGCGCTGCGGCCGACGCGGCCGGCGGACTATCTCACGCGGTTGCCGGCGTGCTCGAAGACGGTGCCCAGTGGGTCAAACTCGTCGGCACCGTGGGCGTCGCGTCGCCGGCAGGCGCCGGCCTCGAACCACTCTTCAGCGCGGCCGAGCTGCGCTGGGCGACCCAGCTCGCCGCGAGCGCCGGCGCGGGCATCATGCTGCATGCCTGGGGCGGAGCCGCCATCGACTACGCAATCGAGGCCGCCGAAGCGTCTGCCCAGGCCCCGCTGAGCATCGAGCACGGCATCTTTCTTACGCGTGAGCAGGCCGAGCGTGCCGCCGCGGTTGGCGCCACCTTCGTGCCGACGCTGCGCATCTACCGACTCGTCGAAGCGATGATCACGAGCGGCGAGCTGCCCGCGCGCTTTGGCCCACGCGTCGCCGAAGCGGTGCAGGCGCACCCGGGCGCGGTGCGTATCGCCCGCGACGCGGGCCTCGCGATCGCACTCGGCACCGACTCTGGTACCCCCGAGCAGCACGGCACGGGCGGGCTCGAGCTCGATGCCCTCGTAGCTGCGGGCCTCACGCGCACCGAGGCCCTCACGGCCGCCACGCGAGCCGGGGCGGCGCTCTGCGCGGGTGTTGATCCGGATCAAAACCGGGCCACCGCCGGCCTCATCGCGCCGGGTGCCCCAGCCGACGCCGTGCTGCTGACCCGCGACCCGCGTGAGCCCGGGGCACTCAGCGACCCGGGCGCGATCTCAGCCGTCATTCTTGCCGGGCGCGTGGTCGCGCCCGCCTCCCCCGAAAGGAACCCATCATGAAGTTCAAGACAGGCGCGCCGAAGCTGGCGGTCGTAGCGCTCGCAGCGGCGCTCGCGCTCACCGGCTGCTCGCAGGCCACGGGAGCGGGCACCGGCGCGGACGCCGGGGCTGCGGCCGGGGAGCCCGTAGCCGGCGGTACGCTCACGTTTGGTCGCGCGGCTACGGTCACCGACCTCGACCTGCACCAGCAGATCACCGCCAACAACGCGTTTGCGATCGACAAGGTATTCGAACCGCTCGTGAGTTTCGATGAGACGGGCAAGATTGTTCCGTGGCTGGCCGAGTATGAGGTGTCAGACGACGGGCTGAGCTACGTCTTCACTCTGCACGAGGGGCTGAAGTTTTCGGACGGCAGCGACGTGACCGCCCTAGACGCAGTGTTTTCACTAGAGCGGCACCTGAACATGGAGGGCTCACCGCTGCCCATCGAAGCCCCCGTCGCATCGGTAGAGGCGACCGGCGAGCGCGAAGTCACGATCATACTCGAATCGGCATATACACCGTTCTTGGCCGAGCTCGCGGGGTTCTCGAACGGGGTGCTGCCCAAAGACTTCGGCGGGGTCGCTGAAGAAGAGTTCTTCAAGAACCCGGTCGGCACTGGGCCGTGGGTCGTCGACAAGTGGGATCCGAACGGAGACCTCTCATTCGTCAAAAACGAGCACTACTGGCAAGCGGGCAAGCCCTACCTCGAGCAGCTCGTGTACAAGTTCGTCGCCGACCCCACGCAGCTGCAGCAACAGCTCATCGCGGGGCAGGTTGACGCGGTCGAACAGGTGCCGGCCGCTAACTCCGCAGAGGTATCGGCTAACGCCGCCCTACAGCTCATCGAAGCTCCGGGCTGGTCCGCCGACCAGGTGTTCTTCAACACGCTCAACGAACACTTTGCCGATGAGCATGTGCGCCGGGCAATCGCGCACGCCCTCGACCGAGACGGAATCGCGAGCGCGACGAGCTTCGACACGGCCGAGGTCGCGAACGCGCTCGTGCCGCCCGCGATCGAATACTCGGCCCAAGACGAGGGGTACGCCCTCGAATATGACGTTGACGCGGCAAAGGCAGAACTCAGCAAATCGAAGTTTGCAGACGGGTTCGAAACAACGCTTGTGATTCGGAACGATAAACCCGAGTTCGCGCAGGTGGCCCAGATCGTGCAGGAACAGCTGGGTGAGATCGGCATCACCGTCAAGATCGAGTCGCTCGACTATGCCGTGTTCAAGGAGCGGGTCTACTCAAACCTCGACTACGACTTCATGATCAACAACGGTCAGGCAGACGCGCCAGACCCCAACGGCATGATCACGTTCCAGACCGACGTTGAAGGGTTCTCAAAGTCGTACTGGACGAGCTTCTCTGACGCCGAGGTGAACACACTCGTTGAGCAGGGGCGTGTCACGCCCGACGGCGACGAGCGCGAAAAGATCTACTTCGAGATTCAGCGTCTGCTCGCCGAGAAGGCCCCCTTCATTCCGCTGGCGTTCCCCGAGAACCTGCAGGGCGCGACGGCCAAGGTCAACGGTTACACGCTGCTGCCCAACGGTTCGGTGCGGTTCCAAGACGCCTGGCTCGCGCAGTAACCCCGCAGCTGCGCCGATGGTCCCATCGGTAGTACCTTGTACCGAGTGAGAGGTCAGAGGTGGTCGACCGCGCGTGCAGCCGCACGCGCGGTCGTTCGCACGCTTGCGACAGTCGTCCCCGTAATGGTGGGCGTCGTAGTGGCCGTGTTCTTTCTGCTGCGCCTCGTGCCCGGCGACCCAGCCTCCATGATCTTGGGCGATCGGGCGACGCCAGAGCAGGTCGCCAAACTGCGTGCCCAGATGGGCCTCGATGAGCCGCTCGCGGTGCAGTTTGGCAGGTTTGTGACCGGCGTGGTCACCCGTTTCGACACGGGGGACTCGCTCGTCACCGGGGTCTCGACACGCGAGGTGATTCTCGCCAAAGCCCCCATCAGTCTCGGTATCGTCGCACTCGCCGTGCTGTTTGCGGTAGCGCTTACCGTGCCGCTCGCGCTGGCGGCGGCACGCAGGCGCGGCGGCGTCGCCGACCAACTGGTGCGCATCATGCCGACCGTTGGCATGGGCATGCCCATGTTTTGGATCGGCCTGCTGCTGATCATCGTGTTCGCGGTGCAGCTCGGCTGGTTTCCGGTAGGCGGAGTGCTACCCGGGCCCGGCGGCACGCTGTGGAGCCTGATACTGCCCGCCTTGGCCGTCGCGATCTCACTGGTGCCGCCGCTCGTGCGGTCGCTCAGGGCGCAGTTGCTCGAGGTGGTCGACGCCGACTTTGTGACGACGCTGCGCGCCGCAGGCGTACCCGAGCGCACCATTCTCACGCGCCACATTCTTAGGGGCGCCGCTCTCCCCACGCTCGCGCTGTTTGGTGTCAACGTGGCCTACCTCATCGGGGGCACGCTCGTCGTCGAAAAGGTATTTGGCATCAATGGAGTGGGCACGCTGTTGTTTCAGTCGATCGGCAGCCGTGACTTTCCTGTCGTGCAGGGCATCGCGCTCTACTGCGCGGTCGCCGTTGTGCTCATCACCCTCGTCGTCGACGGGCTCGCCGCACTCATTGACCCGCGTCTCAGGGGAGCCGAAGCATGAGCACTGAGCTGCGGCCGCAGACGTTTTGGGCCAGAGCCCGCCGATCCGGCACACTGATCGCCGGCGTCTGCCTTCTCGCGCTGATTGCTGCCGCGGCCATTGCCGCGCCGTGGCTCGCACCGCACGCGCCCACCGCGCAGAATCTGACCGGTGGACTCTTGCCGCCGTCGCCCGAGCACTGGTTTGGCACCGACCAGCTGGGCCGCGACGTGTTCGCGCGCGTGCTGTACGCCGCGCGCACCGACCTCGTACTCGCGTTTGCCGCGGCCGTCGCGCCGTTCATCGTGGGCGTCACCGCCGGTCTCATCGCGGGCTACTTTGGACGCCGCACCGACTGGGTGATCTCGCGCGTCGTCGACACGGTCATCGCGTTTCCGTTCTACGTGCTTGTGATCGCGATCGCGTTTGCGCTGGGGGCTGGGCCTGCTGGCATCCTGGTCACCTTTGCGCTCGTGGGCTGGGTGGGATATGCACGAGTGATCAGGCTACTTACGGCCTCTATGCGCCGAGAGGAATGGATCCACGCGGCCCGCGGCGCCGGGCTCTCGCACGCGCGCGTACTCGTGCGCCATGTGCTGCCGAATGTGCTGCCGCAGGCCATCGTGTTGTTCATGAACGAGGTGCTGCTGATCATGGTCGCGATCGTGACCCTCGGATATCTCGGTCTCGGCATACAACCGCCGACATCTGACTGGGGCACCATGATCGCCGACGCCCAGCCGTTTGTAACAACGAAGTGGTGGCTCGCGGCACTGCCCGGTCTCGCGGTCGTTGTGACCGGCATCGGTCTGTCGCTGACGGCAGATGGCCTCGGCGACGCGCTGCGCGTGAAGGGCGACCCTGGGGAACCCGGATCACCCGGTCACGCGCGTGCCGGATCAATACCAAACTCTTCTGCCACTGAGCCGGGCCGTGTACTCGTTACCGATCTCACCATTAGCGCTGGCAGTGATGCCGCACTCGTGCGCGGTGTCTCCTTCGACGTCGCTGTAGGTGAGGCACTCGGAATAGTGGGGGAGTCGGGCTCGGGTAAGAGCCTCACGCTGCGCGCACTGCTCGGGTTAATGCCCGCGGGTACCGCGGTCGCGGCAGGCGAAGCGCGCGCAGGCGACCGAGTCGGCATGGTGTTTCAGAACCCGCTCACCGCGCTCGATCCGCTTACCAGGGTGGGCACGCAACTGGCTGAGGCCGTGCGTGCAGCCGACCGGGCAGCCGGTCGTGCCGACGACGGGGCCGCCGACCGTGCCGCCGACGGCACGGCAGCGCAGCGTTCACGCCGCCGCACCGCTACGTCCGAGCGTGTGCGCGAGCTCCTCACGCTCGTGCACCTGCCCGAGGAGCGCGTGGCGCGCGCTTACCCGCATCAGCTTTCGGGAGGCCAGCGGCAGCGGGTTGTCATCGCTATCGCACTCGCCACGAACCCGGCGGTGTTGCTGTGCGATGAACCAACGACGGCGCTCGACGTTACCGTGCAGCGCGAGGTGCTCGACCTGCTGCGCGAGCTGCGACGCTCGCGCAGGCTCACGCTTGTGTTTGTGAGCCACGATCTTGCCGTCGTCTCGTCGATGTGCGACAGAGTGCTCGTGATGCGCGAAGGTGAGGTTGTCGAACAGGGCCCGACCGAGGCCGTACTGCGCGCCCCTCAAACTGAGTACACCCGCATGCTGATTGAAGCGGTGCCGACTATACCCGCGCTCCCAGCTGCCCCGATCTCGCAGGCCCAGGCGCCGCTGCTCGCCACGTCAGCCGATACGGCAAGCGCGCGTGCCGTGCTCACCGCGCGTGATGTCGCAGTCGCCTATGGCGCGGGGGATCCCACGGTCACCGGAGTCACCTTCGACCTGTCTCAGGGCGAAGCGCTCGGCATCGTCGGTGAATCGGGCTCTGGCAAAACCACTCTCGCCCGGGCGCTCGTGGGGCAGCTGGGGCTTGCCCGCGGCGAGCTGCTGCTCGACGGGGCGACGCTGCCACTCGCTCCGAGCCTGCGCCCGGCCGCACTGCGCCGCGCGATTCAACTGGTGCCGCAGGACCCCGCGTCTTCGCTGAACCCGCGCATGCGCGTGGGCGACGCGCTCGCTGAGGTGCTGCGCGCCGCTGAGCCGTCAGGCGCTGAGCAGTCAGGCGCTGAGCCGTCAGGCACTGTGCAGCTCGGCACTGTGCACGGTCTGCTCGAGCGCGTGCGTTTGGCCCCGGATCTCGCCCACCGCTACCCCCACGAACTTTCGGGCGGCCAGCGCCAGCGGGTGGCTATCGCCCGGGCGCTTGCGGCGGGGCCGCGCGTGCTCGTCGCCGACGAGCCGACGAGCGCCCTCGATGTGTCGGTGCAGGCCGAGATACTGGCGCTGTTGCAAAATCTTCGACATGATCTCGGGCTGGTGCTGGTGTTTATCTCGCACGATCTCGCGGTCGTGCACGAGCTGTGCGACCGCGTGCTCGTGATGCGGGCGGGCCGCGTCGAAGAAACGGGTGGGCCCGAGTTCTTTACGCACCCGCGCTCGGCCTACGGAAGATCTCTGCTCGAAGCAGTCCCCAGACTGTAGCTGACGCCCGCTGCCGCCCGGCCGCATGGCGAAAGAAAAATATGCGCGACGAATTCCGCTTCTGGGACAGTCTTAGACGGAAGTAGTCGCGCATATTTTCATATACTCGGGTTGGTGGCCACCGCGGCTACCCCCGTTGATACGCTTAAACGACACCCTCGCTAGGAGGCGACATGGACGGCATCTTCAACTGGATCGAACGACTGATCGACGGTTCGCTTCTCGCGGGCGGGATCTTCTTGATCATCGGCGTCATCGGGGCGATCCTGCTGCTCATTTCGCTGCTGCTTGACGGCATCTTCGACGCCTTCGACTTTGGTGACGGCCCGCTCAGTCTCACCTCGATCGCCGCGTTCACGGCGATCTTTGGTTTCACCGCCTTCGCGAGTGTGGGGGCGGGCACCCCCACCCCCGTAGCCGCAGTGCTGGGGTCGCTCGCCGGGCTCCTGGGAGGGGCCGCGGCATGGTGGTTGTCGAAGCTGATACGCGGCGCCGAGTCAACTACCGCCGTGAGCGAAGACGAACTGGTCGGCAAAACCGCGTCAGTGGTACTCGCCATTCCAGAGGGCGGGCTTGGCGAGGTTGCGCTCACGCGCCACGGCGAGCGGGTTTCGCTCGCGGCCTCGTCTGCCGCTCCGGTCGCGCGCGGTGCTGCAGTGCGCATTGTGCAGGTGATCACATCAACGTCGGTGCGAGTCGAAGCAGACACCACCGAGCAGACCGAACAGACTGAACCGCCAGAGCCTGGCACACCGTAGTTCCACCGCAACACCGAAACGGAGAATACATGTTCCTCGCAAGCCCGGCGATTGTCGGCATATTTGGCGCGGTGATCGCGCTTGTGCTCGTGGCGCTCGTCATCATCAAGCGCTACCGCATCGCAAAGCCCGACGAGGCGATCATCGTCACCGGCGGCAAGGGTAAGGAGGTGGTTGACGCGGCGGGCAACCGTTCGCGTGACCTCTCGGGCCAAAAGGTAGTGACGGGCGGCGGCGTATTCGTCGTCCCGTTTGTACAGAAGTCGTTCTCGATTTCGCTGCGCTCGCGCAGGCTGTCGATCACCACCGAGGCGCAGACTACCGATGGCATCACCATGCAGGCGCAGGCCGTCGCGGTCGTGAAGGTCGGTGGGTCGCAAGAGATGATCCGGGCGGCAGCCCAGCGCTTCCTCTCAAACTCAGACGAGATTGACGAATCGACGCAAGAGGTGCTCTCGGGTTCACTGCGTTCGATCATCGGTGGCCTCACCGTGCTGCAGATCATTCGAGATCGCGCCGTTGTCGCGCAGAGCGTGCTCGAAGCGGCAGAGGAAGCGCTCACCAAGCAGGGCCTCGTCGTTGATACGCTGCAGATTCAAGAGATTCGCGATGGCGCAGACTACATCGCCAACATCGGTCGCCCCGAGGCAGCGAAGGTGCGCCAGGAAGCCGATATCGCCGAAACGAACGCCTACCAGGCGTCGCAGGAAGCGAAGATCGCTGCTGAAAAGGTGCTGCTTGATCGCAATCGCGAACTAAAGCTGCGCCAGGCCGAGATCCAGGTCGAGACCGATAAGGCCAACGCGCAGGCGGGGGCGGCCGAGCCGCTCGAGCAGGCGATCCAGCAGCAGGCGATCGTCGAGCAGCAGCAGATTACCGCGCAGCGAGAGGTCGCGCTGCGCACCGAGCAGCTGAACGCCGATGTGCGTGCGGTTGCAGAGGCCGAGGCCTACAAGGTCGAGGCGCTCGCGAAGGCAGACGCTGCCGCTGCAATCTCGGCTGCCGAGGGCCGTTCGCAGGCGATCGAGCGTGAGGGCCTCGCAAATCGTGCGGCTCGTATCGCTGCCTCTGAAGCGCTCGAGGCCGAGGGCCGCGCAGAGGCTGCCGCACTCGAGGCAAAGGGTACAGCCGAGGCGGCCGCGATCGACGCTCGTGCACGGGCGCTCGAGACGCAGTCTGAGGCGGTGCTCGCGCAAGAGCTGATTCACCTGCTGCCCTCGATCGCCACCGAGTACGCGCGCGCGATCGGTGCAATCGACAACATGACTGTTGTCTCTGCTGACGGCGCTTCAAAGGTCGCGGGCGACGCGATGGGCAACATCAAGGGCTTGCTCGAAATGGCCAAAGACACGGTTGGTATCGACCTCGTCGGCATGCTGAACGGCGTGGCCGGCGGCGCGGCGGCCGGTGCAGCAGCGGGCCGAGCGTCGCGCGGCGACGACCCGATTGCGCCCGAGGCTGGTCTCCAGGCTCGCTCTGTCGGTTCAGAAGCGGGCATCGCCTCAGCCCCGGAGGCTGACGCTGAGACAGAACCCAGCGACGACGCAGCAGAATAAGAGGTATGGCACAGCGCAGGCACCTTTCGGTGACGGCGGAGGTCGAGCGCGCGCTCGGTCCTCCGCCGCCTCAGCTTGCCGAACCCGAAGCTGTGGTGCTGCGCGTGCGACCTCACGGCCGCAGGCTGCTGCTACCCGTCGTGCTGGTCGCGGCTGTTGCGGCGGCGACCGGCTATTGGGTAGGCACGCTGCCCGCTGCCTGGATGAACACGCTCGCGGGCATCGGTGCGGTTGTGCTCGTGCTGCTCGTGGGGCTGCTGCCGCTGCTGTCGTGGCTCACCCATCGCACCACCGTCACCTCGCGTCGCGTGATCGTGCGCAGCGGCCTCTTTGTGCGGCACCGATCAGAGGTGCCGTTGAGTCGCGTGCGTGAAGTGCGCACCCGACGTGGCCCGATGCAGCGACTCTGGGGGTCGAGTGACATCGTGCTGCTGGTGGGCAACGAAAGCGTGATGGTGCGCGACGTGCCCGGTGCAGCGGTGGTAGCAGAAGCGCTGCAAGACCTGATGGAACGCAATTATGCGCACGCAACGCGCACGCAGGGGTTCTTTGGAGTGTAGGAAGCTCGCCCGATTTGGAATAGTGTGTACATCAGGTGTAGTGTTTGCCTGTTTAGCCGTCGTCGATTAAGCGCCCACGATTCTCGTTATTACAGACTCGTGCGGCGCTTTTTTGTGCGCGTTTCGTTCATGGAATTGGGGAGTGCAATCGTGTTGTTCACACATCACGCGGGAGTGAAGAGGGTGCGCACAGCCGTACTCGCGGTAGTCACCGCCCTCGCTGTCGCGTTTACCGGTTTGGTGGGAGCCGTCCCCGCCGCATTTGCGGCGACGCCGGGCCTCTCATCGACGCTGTCATTCAATGGAAATCCGGTAGAGGGCAATGCGCCGGTGCTTACCCCGGGTGACGTACTCACCCTGTCCACGCAGTACAGCAGCGAACTGCGCCCGGGCAGCGTCGCGGTCTTTGAGGTGAGCGACAACCTGGTGGTAACTGGCGTACCCAAGGGGAACTCGGCCATCAAGAGTATCTCGCAGGACGGCAACACAGTAACGATCACGTTCAATGACACGATCAATGTCGACCAAGGCATATTCGACTTGCAGCTCACGGTTGCAGAAACCACGAAGAGTGAAATGACCAAGGTTTCTTGGACACTCGACGGCGATACCACCGAGCTTGACGTCATCATTAAAGCTAAGAACGACGAGTTCGCCAACGTGACAGATGCTGTTTCGAAGGGTGTTGACACCAAAAACCTGAACGGGTTCGTGGTTGTGACAAATGGCGTCGTGACGCTCAAAGACGACGTGCTGAACAAGGTCATCAATTACTCCCTCAATGTTGACTCAGCAACCGCACGCTCGGGCTTTGTAATCTCTGACCAGCTACCAACGGGGCTCTCGTACGTGGCTGGCAGTTTCAATGAATCACTCACAACGTGGGACGCCGACGGCATGAACCGCACGGTGACTTCATCACCGATCGTCCCCGCGATCACAGGCAATTCGTTCAGATACACGCGCGACCTTGCAGCGCCCTCAAAGCTGAAGATTAGCTATAGCGTGAAGATTACTGACGCAACCGCGAAGCAGGCTATCGAGAAGCTGCTGCAGCAGGCACACGATGACCGCAAGGGCGTGCCCGGAGCGTTCAGCACTTCGCTCACCAACACCGCCAAGTTCGGTGAGGTGACCAAGACGGCTACAGTGACGGTGGGCGGCAGCATCGCTGGCGCGACCCCCGGCAACGGTTTCTCGAAGAGCGCCAACTGGCAGCACCAGGAAGTGCGCGCAGACGCAGATGGAAATCTGCTCACCCCCGCACCGATTACTTACACCTTCAAGGCCGATTTGCGCCAGTGGGACGACCGCAATGAACACTTCACGCTCACGCGCAACGTGGTCATCGAAGATCGCCTCGTCGCGGGTGCAACCTGGCTGACCGACGATGCAGAGTTCGTAACGGTGGCAGGCGCGGGCCTCACGCTCGACGGGCTCGCTAGTTGTGGTTCTGCCGGTGACTTTGCAACTGACGCATACGTCGGCAAGTACTGCATTGACGGCCAGAAGCTGCTCATCAACGTGGGTAAGCATAAAGACACGAACGCACAGATTAAGGTGAAGGCACAGCTCAACTCTGTCGCCGCGCTGAAGCCGGTCGGCGGCCAGACCGCCGTGCTTGATGCACAGGCATACGAGTTTCGTAACGTCGCGTCGTATCACTGGAAGCTTGGTAGCGATCCGCTCACCTCGGGTTACAGCTCTTACCCGATCGTGCTGCCCGAAACCGACGACGGCCTGAACGATTCGAAGACCTTCGCGAAGACGGGCAAGCTCGAAGACGCGACGATCGAGGTTGGCGATCGAGTGAACGCGCGCTACGATTTTGCGCTGGCCGCAGGCAAAAAGATTGACCTGCGCACGAGCAAGCTTGTCGACTATGTAGATACGACAATCTTTGATCTCTCTGACCTGTCATTGCTGAAACTTGAGGGCACCTACGACGGCCAGAAGCTTGACAAGTCACACTTCGACATGAGTCAAGATGGCGAAGGTAACGTTGTCATCGAGCTGAGCGATGCAGGCAAAGCACTTGTCACAAGCCGTGGCGTAGACAAACGTTTCACTGCAGCGCTCCACCTGCAGACCTACCCGTTTGAGGGCAAGGAAAGTCACACGCTCAAGAACCGGGCGACGCTGTTTGGTGCGAACGATGAGCCGCTCTACTGGAGCGAGACGAGCGCCGAGTCGACCTCGTACGGTGATGAGGCTGAGGTGCGCAAGCGCGTCTACGACGCCACGGCACAAGACTGGGTCGAGACGGTCCCCGCGCAGCTCGACGCTGCAGGCAACCTGATTAACGACGTGTACACCTACCGCGTAGAGTTCATTCCGCACGGTAGCTTCAACCGCGTCACGATTACCGACGTGAACGATGTGCTGCCAGCACAGACTGAGTTTCTTGGCTTCGTGAGCGAAGCCGACGCCGGTACTGGCGCAAACGCGTCCAACGGTCCGGTTGACCTCGAAGGAAACATTCAAGCTCGCTACGCAGATGGCGTTGTGCAGCTCGTGCAGAAGCAAGGTACGCGCCTCGAAGCTGGCAAGCCGATTGTCACGTATTTCTCGGTGAAGATCACCGACGCCACCGCACCGATCGTCAATAAGATCGGCACTAGTACGGCTACCATCGTGCCCGTCGCGACCTTCGATATCACGAAGACCGTCACCGGTGTGCAGTCCGACAACTCGGCAGTGCCGGCCTCTGTGCAGGTCGCGGCGGCCTGGGAGGTCGACGGTAAGCCTGCTTCGAAGCAGCTCAATGTGCCCACTGACGGCACGCCGCTCGCTTTTGGCGAGCAGCTGCCCCGCGGCACCGAGGTGACACTCACCGAGCAGAACCTCACCGACGCGAACGGCATCGCCTGGTCGGCCCCCGTTTGGAGCGGCACCGGCGTCGCGGTACGCGACAACGGTGCCGCCGTCGTCACTGTCGGCGAGACCGACGCTGCAGGCGTCTCGCTCGTCAACAATGCGGGCGCATCGGTCGCGAGCGTCATGATCGAGAAGCAGCTCGAGGGCGGCGCGGCCGATCTCGTGACGCTCGATGGCTACCAGGTCACGGCGAAGATCGATACGACCGCTCTGGGTGAAGACGCAGCTGCCCAGCCGGATCGCGTTGTCACCGTCAAGCCGGGCGAGGCGACCGAGCTCGGCAACCTGCCCGTCGGCGCGACGGTCAGCTTTAGCGAAGCGAAGCCGGTCGACACCGACCTGCTCACCTGGGCTGCACCGGTGATCTCACCCGAGAGCATCGTCGTTACCGAGGATCACTTCGTCACCGCACCGACCATCACGGTCACCAACTCGGTCGAGCGTACCGTCGGCACGTTCGACATTGTGAAGAGCGTGACCGGTGCAGAAGCCGGGAACCCGGCCGTACCCGATGCTGTCCAGGTGACGGCGACCTGGGATGGCGGAGAAAAGGTGCTCACCGTTCCGACCGACGGCACCCCCGTCGCGTTTGGCGAGCAGCTGCTCATTGGCACCGCGGTGACACTCACCGAGGCCCCGCTCGCCAACGGATCCGGCATCGCGTGGGCAGCTCCCGCCTGGTCAGGAACCGGCGTCGCGCTCACCGAATCAGGCGATGCGACCGTGACCATCGGTCGCGATGCCGACGCTCGCGTCGCGCTCGAGAACCACGCAGCGACCTCGACGGCAGGCATCAGCCTGATCAAGCAGATCGCCGGTGCGGCAGCGGCAGAGGTCGACGCGGCGACCGAGTTCACTGTGCGCGCATCGTGGGATCTCGGCGAGGGCGAGCAGCACACCGACCTGGTGATCAACGCCGCAGAGCCCACCGTGCTCGATGAGCAGCTGCCCGCGGGTACCGTCGTCACGCTCACCGAGCTCGAGCGCCCCGCAGTTGCGGGCGTCGAGTGGGGCGCGATCGCCTTCGCGGGCGAGCGCGTGACCGGCACCGCCGATGACGCGGCAGAGTTCGTCGTGTCGTCAGAAGACGGCACCGTTGACCTGATCACCGTGACGAACGAGGCGAACTGGGCGCCGGGCACCTTCAGCCTGGCGAAGAAGGTCGTGGGCGTGCCGCTCGACGACGCCGATGTTCCCGAGTCGGTCTCTGTGATGGCGACTTGGTTTGACGGCGAGGCAGAACAGTCGAAGAACATCGAGCTGCCGACCGACGGCACTCGCATGCCGTTTGGCGAGATGCTGCCCTACAACACCACGGTCGTACTGACCGAGGCGCCTCTGGCTGCTTCAGAGCGTTTCTCGTGGGCGACCCCCACCTGGAGCGAAGAGCAGGTCACCACAGCGGCTGGCGGCGTGGCAGAGCTCACGATTGGCGCTGCGCTCGACACCGAAGTGACGGTCACTAACGCGGCGACCGCCACGACGGGTAACCTGTCGATCACTAAGACGCTTGTCGGTGAGGGTGCTCTTGAGGTAGCCAAGGATGCGAAGTTCCCTGTCACCGCGACGTGGACCGACCTCGAGGGCAAGCAGCAGGAGCGCGAGCTCACGCTCACCGCCAACGAGGCCGCCGTCATCGACGGCGTCGCGTTTGGCACCGACGTGACGATCGTTGAGGGCAAGCTGCCCGACACCGGCGCCACGAAGTGGCAGTCGGCCGAGTGGACGAGCCTAGGCGAGTCCGCAACGGTCACGGCCGACGGCATTACCGCTGTCGTGCGCGTCACGGGCGAGGCCGGATCGACCGTAGCGCTCTCGCTTGCAAATGAGTACTCGAAGGCTCCCGTGGGCCAGCTGCCGAACGAAGAAGGAACCGGTGACGGCGAGAACTCGCCTGAGCAAGACGGTGGCCTCTCAGTCACGGGTGCAGCCGGCTTCGGCCTGCTTGCAGCGCTGGGTGCTGTGCTCGCGGCTGCTGGCGTGTGGCTACTGCTGCGCCGCCGCCGTAACGCATAGCCTCTAGGCGCTGACGCGCGAGGGCTGGTGATGACGGGAAGCCCGTTGTCACCAGCCCTCGCGCGTTTGTGTGTGGTGCGTTTCGCCCCGTCATCCCGCGCGGTGCGTTTCGCCCCGTCATCCTGCGCGGTGCGTTTCGCCCCGTCATCCTGCGCGTAGCGAGCTTGCGAGCGAAGACGCAGGATCAAGGCTGGAGGTGCGCACCTGCGCGAAGGCTACGTCGTGCGCTGAATCAGCACGTCGATGAGCTGGCCCGCCATGTTCACGAGCCGTGCGATCTCGTTCTCGTCGCGGTCGATCCAGCGACACTCGGGATCACCCACCGGTACAAAATTCTCATGCCGTTCCCACACCATTAACGTGCGTTCTGCCCCGAGCACATACTGCTGCCACCACACTTGGCGTAGGTAATGGCGGGGAATTGTGCGCCACTCCTTATTAGTGGTCTTAATCTCTGCGAGTTCGATGGCACCGTTTTCACGCTGCACAACGCCGTCGGGGGTTGCGAGATGTCGCACGTCGAGCTCAGAGTGAAACAGTGCATGGCTCGGCATGATGCCGTACCCCTGCTGCACCCACGCGGCGATCTCGGGCTCGCGTGCGCGTCCATGGTCAGTAAATGCGTTGCCCGCGAAGCCCGTACCAAAAAGTTTTGCCTGGGCGGCCGTCTCAATCGAGCGCGGCGTCGACAGTTTCGCAACGTCGGTCGCGGTGATGCCGCGGGACCGGGCGTGCATCCACGCTTCGTGATTGCTGCCGTCGGTGACAATGCGGTTGGTGAGCGCGGGGGCAGGAGAGAACACCCGTCCAGTCTGCCACGACACGAAGGCGCCCGGCTCACAGCCGCTCACAGCCGCTCGCAGTCGCTCGCAGGTGCCCAAGTCGCAGAGCAACTGTCGTCTCGCGCACGCGGTACCAGTTTGGAGAGGGTGCACGTGTTCAGCCCTTGTACAGTCGATAGGAGGAGTCTAAGAACATGAGTACCAATTCACTGACACGAGTCGATGGGGGAAAAGTTCGCGCGTTGGTGGTCGATGACGAAGAGTCGATCACCCAACTGGTTTCTATGGCATTGCGCTATGAGGGCTGGGAGGTGCAGACGGCCGCAAGCGGCCAAGACGCACTCGAAAAGATGCGCACTTTTGAACCTGACGTCGCGGTGCTCGACATTATGCTTCCTGACTTTGATGGCATGCAGCTGCTGTCGCGTATTCGCGGGGCGGGCGACATGTGCCCCGTTCTGTTTCTTACCGCTCTTGACTCGGTTGAAGACCGTGTCAATGGCCTGACCGCTGGCGGCGACGACTACGTCGTGAAGCCGTTTAGCCTCGAAGAGCTCATTGCTCGACTGCGCGGCCTTGTGCGCCGCTCGCAGATTACCCTCGCCGAGCGCCCTGATCCGGTGCTGCGCGTGGGAGACCTGACCCTGAACGAAGATAGCTATGACGTTGAGCGCGCTGGCGAGACGATCGTCGTCACCAACACCGAGTTCGAGCTATTGCGTTTCTTGATGCGCAACCCGGGGCGTGTGCTGTCTAAAGCTCAGATTCTTGACCGAGTGTGGGCGTACGACTTTAAAGGCAAGTCGACCGTGGTCGAGCTGTACATCTCGTACCTGCGCAAGAAGATTGACGCCGGGCGCGAGCCGATGCTGCACACCGTGCGCGGGGCAGGCTACATGCTCAAACCCGCCGGCTGACCCACAACCTACAAATCCATGCTATAGTTGTCTCTGGCCATAGACCGCCGGTAAGAATCGCAAGGTTCTCAGAACGTTCACGCAAGTGAAGACCAGCGCAGGTGCGAGACTCCTTGAGTGAGGGATCATCGATCCCGAGCAGATTGAAGCTCCGTGCGTGCGCGCCGGAGCTTTTTTGTTTTTGTGGGACTCCACGATGAAACTGCTTCGTGCGGCGCGGCCCCCGCTCGGCACTCGCCGAACGGGTACGACAAGCTAGGGAGCGCCATGGCTACAAAGGACGCTACGGTTGCCGATCTTCAGCGCAAGTTTGAAGAGTCGAGCGCCGTTCTGCTGACTGAGTACCGCGGTCTCACGGTTGCACAGATGCGCGATATCCGCATCAGCATCCGCGAGCACGCGACGTACGCCGTGGCGAAGAACACGCTAACCAAGATTGCGGCAAACAACGCCGGGATCACCGCATTTGATGACGAGCTCGCCGGTCCTTCGGCTCTCGCCTTCGTGCACGGTGACACCGTTGCGGTCGCAAAGGCACTGCGTGACTTCGCCAAGGCAAACCCTCTTCTGGTGGTGAAGGCGGGCTACTTCGATGGCAACGCCCTGACCGCTGCTGAGGTAGGCAAGCTTGCCGATCTCGAGAGCCGCGAGGTGCTGCTGGCCAAGGCCGCAGGCGTCATGCAGGCTGCTCTTGTCGGAGCTGCACAGCTCTTCGCTGCACTGCCCGCAAAGGCCGCTCGCGGCTTCGGCGCGCTGCAGGAGAAGCAGGACGCGTAAAGACTCGGCTCTTGCCGATCGGTACACAAAAATCCGCTCGCGGCGCGTAAGCGCCCGGGCAAACATCAAGGAGATACACAATGGCTAAGCTTTCGACTGAAGAGCTGCTCGCACAGTTCAAGGAGCTCACCCTCATCGAGCTCTCGGAGTTCGTCAAGGCGTTCGAGGAGACCTTCGACGTTTCGGCTGCTGCTCCCGTTGCAGTTGCTGCTGCACCTGCTGCTGCTGCTGAGGCTGCAGAAGAGAAGACCGAGTTCGACGTTGTCCTCGACACCGTTGGCGACAAGAAGATCCAGGTCATCAAGGTTGTTCGCGAGATCACCGGCCTGGGCCTGGGCGAGGCTAAGGCTCTCGTTGAGGAAGCACCCAAGAACGTCCTCGAGGGCGTCGGCAAGGATGCAGCTGAAGAAGCAAAGAAGAAGCTCGAAGAGGCAGGCGCAGGCGTCAAGCTCGCGTAAGTTTTTTCGCACTTTGCGAATTGGGGCGGGGTCACTTTCGAGTGGCCCCGCTCTTTTTTATAGGTTTTTTGCGTATGCTTGGCTGCGGCAGAAAGGAGCACCGTGGCCCTCTTAACACTCGTGCTCAGACATGCGAAACGATACTGGGTATTCATTGCGTGCGTCGTAGTGCTGCAGCTTGCGGCCACGATCGCAGCGCTCACACTGCCGAGCCTCAACGCAAAGATCATTGACGACGGCATCGCAAAGGGTGACACCGCCTTTATTTGGAACACGGGCGGCACCATGCTCATCGTGTCGCTCGCGCAGGTCATCTCCGCGGTCATCGCCGTCTATTTTGCGGCACGCTCCTCGATGGGCATTGGCCGCGACCTGCGCCGCGAAGTGTTTCAGAAGGTGTCCCAGCTATCGACGCTCGAAGCCACGAAGTTTGGCGCGGGCACCCTCATCACCCGCGGTACCAATGACGTGCAGCAGGTACAGATGCTGGTGCTCATGACTCTGAACTTCATGGTGACCGCGCCCATCATGGCGATCGGCGGCATCATTATGGCGCTGCGCGAAGATGCGGGCATGTCATGGCTCGTGTGGGCGTCGGTTTCGGTGCTCGCCGTGATCGTCAGTTTTCTCGTGTGGCTGCTACTACCGTTGTTTCGCAAGATGCAGCGGCGCGTCGACGACATTAATGGGGTGCTGCGCGAACAGATCATGGGCATCAGGGTGGTGCGCGCATTCGTGCGCGAGACCTTTGAAGAAGACCGCTATGAGGTCGCCAACCGGGGCATCACCGAGATTTCGGTGAGGGTTGGCAACGTGTTTGTGCTCATGTTCCCGGTGATCATGATGGTGCTGCATGTTGCGACCGCGGCGGTGCTGTGGTTTGGCGGCCATCGCGTCGATGCCGGTCAGGTCGAGGTGGGCGCGCTCACCGCGTTCTTGCAGTACCTGCTGCAAATTCTTATGGCCGTGATGATGGGCGTCTTCATGACTATGATGATTCCGCGCGCCGTTGTCTGCTCCGAGCGCATACGCGAACTGCTTGACACAGAGTCGACGCTCGCGTTCCCGTCGCAGGCCACGCACCCCACCCCTGAAAGCGGTCGCGTCGAATTCTCGGGCGTGACATTTGGGTTTCCTGGCGCCGAAGAGCCGGTCGTGCGAAACATTAGCTTCGTCGCTGAGCCCGGCCAGACGACCGCGATTATTGGCTCGACCGGCGCGGGTAAAACGGTGCTGCTGGGCCTGCTTCTGCGGCTCTACGACCCCCAGTTTGGTGCGATCACGGTCGACGGCGCCCCGCTGCACGATCTCACGCGCGAGCAGCTCGCGCACGTGATGACGCTCGTGCCGCAGCGGCCCTACCTGTTCTCGGGCACGATCGCCTCGAACCTCAGGTTCGGGCGTAGCGACGCGAGCGACGCCGATCTTTGGGAGGCGCTGCGCATCGCTCAGGCCGACGATTTTGTGCGCGAGAAGGAGCGGCAGCTCAACGAGCCCATCTCGCAGGGCGGCACGAGTGTGTCAGGCGGCCAGCGACAGCGGCTGCAGGTCGCGCGGGCGCTCGTGGCAAAGCCCCGAATCTATCTCTTCGATGACTCATTCTCGGCGCTCGACGTCGCGACCGATGCGCGCCTGCGACGGGCGCTACCCGGCGCGACCGCCGGCGCGACGGTCATCGTCGTCGCGCAGCGCGTCTCGACGATCGCGGGCGCCGATCAGATTCTCGTCATCGAAGAGGGCCGGATCGTGGGGCGCGGCTCTCACGCGGATCTGCTCGAAACAAACGAGGTGTATCGGGAGATCGTACACTCGCAGCTGTCTGAAGAGGAGGCGGCATAGTGTCTGAGAGCGACACCGGCGTAAGCACCGACACGGGCGAATTTGAGCTGCCCGACGACTACCAGCCAGACAATAACGACTGGGGCGGCCAGGCCGCGAAGAAGGCGAAGCATTTCTGGCCTGCGGCGAAACGACTCATGGGTCTCATCGCGCCCGAGAAATGGTTATTCTCATTCGTTGTACTGTTGGTGGCCGGGTCGGTGGTGCTCACGGTGCTCGCCCCCAAGGTGCTTGGGCAGGCCATGGACGTGATCTTCAACGGGATCCTCGGTAAGCAGCTACCCAAGGGGGTGCCGCTCGACACGCTCGTGGCGCAGGCCCGTGAGAAGGGCGACACTAAGTTCGCTGATGTGCTGGCCGGTGCCCAGGTTGTGCCGGGGGAGGGCATCGACTTTGGGCACCTGTCGCGGCTCATTCTCACGGTGCTGGCGCTGTACCTCGTCGCATCGTTTTTGATGTGGTGGCAGGGATACCTGCTCAATAAGCTCGTGATGCGCATCGTCTACAACCTGCGCCGTGAGATTGAAGAGAAAATCAACAGGCTGCCGCTCGGCTACTTCGACGGCCGCCAGCGTGGCGACGTGCTCTCGCGCGTCACCAACGACGTCGATAACATTCAACAGGCGCTGCAGCAGGCATTCTCGCAACTCGTCCAGTCGGTGCTCACCGTGGTGGGTATCGCCGCGATGATGTTCATCGTGTCGTGGCAGCTCGCGCTCATCGCGCTCATCGCGCTGCCGCTATCGGGCATCATCGCGGGTGTGGTGGGTGTGCGTGCGCAAAAACTGTTTGTGGCGCAGTGGAAGCATACGGGCGACCTAAACGGCCACATCGAAGAATCCTTCACGGGCCACGAGCTGGTGCGCATTTACAACCGCGACGACGAGATGGCGGCCGAGTTTGACCGCCGCAACCAGGGCCTCTTCGAAGCTTCATATAAGGCGCAGGCGCTGTCGGGCACGATTATGCCAGCAATGCAGTTTGTGCAGTACCTAAGCTACGTGTTGATCGCGGTGATCGGGGCACTCAGGGTCACGGCCGGGCAGATGACACTGGGCGATGTCACCGCGTTTATTCAGTACTCACGCGAGTTTTCGCAGCCCGTCGGCGAGATGGCGGGTATGGCGAACATGCTCCAGTCGGGCGTCGCATCGGCGGAGCGCACGTTCGAGCTGCTCGACGCGCACGAGCAAGAACCCGAAGAGGTGAGCGCCCACCTGCCTGAGCGCACGAACGGGCACGTCGTGTTCGAAAACGTCTCATTCAGTTACGACCCCGCCGAGCCGCTCATTGCAGACCTGTCGCTCGAGGCGAGCCCCGGCCACACCGTCGCCATCGTCGGGCCCACGGGAGCTGGCAAGACGACGCTCGTGAATCTCGTGATGAGGTTCTATGAGCTCGGCGGTGGGCGGATCCTGCTCGATGACGTAGACATTACGAGCCTCAGCCGGGCAGAGCTGCGTGGCCACGTGGGCATGGTGCTGCAAGATGCGTGGCTGTTTGACGGCACGATCCGAGAGAATATTCGGTACGGCAGGCTCGACGCGAGCGACGACGACGTGCTGGCAGCAGCGCAGGCGACGATGGTCGACCGGTTTGTGCGGCAGCTGCCAGACGGCTACGACACCGTGATTGCTGAGAACGGGCAGGCGCTGTCGGCGGGGGAGCGCCAGTTGCTCACGATCGCGCGCGCGTTCATCGCGAACCCGTCACTGCTGATTCTTGATGAGGCGACCTCGTCGGTTGACACGCGCACCGAGGTGCTCGTGCAGCAGGCGATGCGTGCGCTTCGGGCCGATCGGACATCGTTCGTGATCGCGCACCGCCTGTCGACGATTCGCGATGCCGACACGATCTTGATGATGCAGGCGGGCAGCATCGTCGAGCAGGGCACGCATGATGAGCTGATCGCGCGGGGCGGGCCGTACTGCGAGCTGTACCGTGCGCAGTTTGACGCCCCAAATTAATTCACAAAAGCGATACATGCACTGCGTGCAACTTGTAAGCTGTGTGTGGCGACAACGCCACACATGCCATTCATTGTTGAACGGGGGCTTCAATGCCGCAGATTCCGAGGCGCGCGCTCACAGCTTGCGCCGCTATTCCGCTCGCCCTGCTGCTTGCGCTGCCGGGCACCGCCAATGCGGTCCCGTCGGGGCCTGATGCTCCGGATCAGGGGCCGAGCGAGCCCGCGCCAAGCGTGACGGGATCGGGCCTGGGCGACGCGGTTGTGGCGGCTGTGGCCGCGGGCGCGACGACCGAGTCAGAGATCGCGGCAGAGGTGAGCGTTGCGCCGAGCACGCGAGGCGGCGGCTTCAGCTATGACGCCGAGGGCCGGTTGCGTGTGATGGTGCTCATCGAGGCGGGCGCCGGCGCGGCCGAGCAGCTCATCGGTGATGTCGCGGTGGTTGCCGAGAGCCTCGCGCCGGTGCCGGGTGTGGCGGCATGGGTGGCCCCCGAGCGTATGCAAGAGCTTGCGAGCATTGAGGGTATTGCGAGCGTCTCGCCCACCCTCACGCCGATGAACGCCGGGGCGATGCAGGCGGCGCCTGTGACCAAGACCGCTCCGGTCAAGCAGGCAGACTCGTGCGGCCCGGTGCCGATCGAGGCAGACATTCCGCTCGACAGCGCCGAAGCGCGTGAGCTGTTTGGCGTAGACGGCACGGGCGTCACGGTGGGCATTATTTCTGACTCGTTCAATAGGAACGCGACGGTTACGACGTGGGCAGATGATGTCGCCTCGGGGGCGCTGCCGGGGCCCGATAACCCGTGCGGGTACACGACGCCCGTCGAGGTGCTGTCTGACGAAACTGAAGGTGGCAGCGACGAGGGTCGAGGCATGGCGCAGCTCGTGCACGGCATTGCACCCGGGGCCAAGTTGATGTTTGCCGACTACGGCACCTCAGACGTGGGCATGGCGGAGAGCATTGAGAAACTCGCCGAGGCGGGCGCCGACATTATTGTCGACGATATCTTGTATATGAGCGAGCCGTATTACCAGCGCGGTTTCATTTCGCAAACGGTCGAGCAGGTGAAAGAAGACTACGGCGTCATGTACCTCGCGGCCGCGGCCAACATGAACGGTGTCGCGTCGAGCGGCCCGCACGCGGGTGATCCCGTTGGGTCGTGGCAGACGACTAAGTACCGGGCAACAACCTGCCCCGCTTGGGTGACGCAGGACGCGGCGGGCGAACCACTGCCCGCGGGCGCCGACTGCCTCGATTTTGATCCGGACCCTGCAGTAGACCAGGCCTATGACACGCTGCAGATGCGTTCAACCCGAGACGGTAGCAGCGTCGCAATGCAGCCGCTCGCGTCGATCGGTGAGCCGATCTTTGGCGTGACGACGTCATATGAGCTGCAGTTTTACGAGGCGGGTGGGGCCGAGCCAAAGCTGCTCGCCGCGATTGCATCAATGGGCGGTGGTCTGGGCAACGGCAACATGCTTTACCCAGGGCTGGTCGGCGAAGTCATTGCTCCCTCGGGTAGCGAGGTGTACATGGTGATGGTGCGCAAGTCGTTTGAGGCTGGCTCGACTCCCGCCGTGTACCTGGGCACAGTAGCCGGAGCTGAAAGCATTGCGTCGCGTCAGTTCATGGGCAACCGCGAATTGGGGGCGGCCGCCACCGACTGGGTTGGTGAGAGCACCTTTGGGCACCTGGGTGACGGCACCGCGCTGAGTGTTGCGTCAGCGCACTGGGACGAGCCCACAAAGATGCGTTATTACAGCTCGCTCGGGCCCAACACGCTGCTGTTTGAAGGCGTCGCAGAATCGTACGGGGCCAACCCGGCGCCGCGCCTGCCCGCGCCGCAGATCGTGTCGTCACCGCAGGTGACCTCGGTTGATGGCACACTCACGACGTTCTTTGGCGAGAACTCGGGCACGCCGAGTGAGCCCGAGTACCGCTTCTATGGCACCTCGGCGGCCGCCCCTAACGCAGCGGCCGTTGCGGCGCTTGCCAAGCAGCAGGCCCCTGCGATTGGTCAGGCGGAACTGTCTGACCTGCTGCGCAGCACCGCGCGCGGCACGGCAGACGGCGGGCCTGTGAACCCCTACACGGCGGCCGGATTCGAAGACACCCACGTGTTTGGAACAGGGCTCGTGAGCGCGACCAGGCTGCTCGAAGCGCTGCCGGAGCGGCCAGCCACTCCGGGTGAACTGCAGCTCAAGCGCGCCGAGGCGACATCGCTTGACTTCACCTGGGCGCCGGTCGACCGGGCCGAAGCGCTCACCGTAGAGCTCTACGCTGGCGCAGGGGACAGCCCAGCTGGTGTCGACACCGCGGGCGCCACCCCCGTTGCGACAGTCGAGCTGGCGGGTGACGCGGTGGCGCACTCGTTCACGGGGCTCACCTCAAACACCGGGTACACGGTGCGTCTCGTTGCTGAGGGCTCCCAGGGTGCACTCGCCGAGGCGTCGCTCGGCGCTCACACCAAGGCCGAGGCGCCCGCTGAGCTCGCGGTCGCGAAAACGACCGACCGCACGATCGCGGTGAGCTGGGTCGAGCACGCTGCTCCGGATCACTATTTGGTGCGGGCCGTGCCCGTCGCGCAAGCCGTGGCTATGAAGGGTGACATGGTGCAGAGTGACGGCGCAGTGCCGGGCGAGAACGCGCAGGGCGACGCCCCGACCGCGGGCCTCGTAGCACCCGTGGAGCTTAACGCCGGTAGCACCGGGTACGAGTTCACGGCGCTCGCCGCGGGCACCGAGTATGAGGTGATTGTTGAGGCGGTCAACACCGTTGGGGTCTCTTCGAGCGCGACCGTGAAGGCGAAGACGCAGGGGCCGAAGGCGGCCGCAAGCGGTACCGCGGGCGCGAACAAGTCTGGGCTCGCGCATACGGGCGGCAACGACCTCACCCCGCTGCTCGTCGGTGGCGGCGTGCTGCTCGTGCTGGCGGCGGCGGCGCTGTTGCTTGTGCAGCTGCGCAGGCGGCGGCGTGCCACCTCGGCCGAAGGTACCGATGAAAGCACCGCGCGCGACACGGCGGGCGACACGAATTCGCCGTAGCGAAGGATTCCGCTAGACTAAACGAGCCCCCCATGTGGCGGTATCTCGGTAAACTCCCCCAGGACGGAAACGTAGCAAGGGTAGCCGGGCTCTACCGGGTACATGGGGGGTCTTTTCTTTTCAAAAACTCTGTGTGTACGCCGTTCAACTTGTATGATGTCTATGTTTTGCTATGTAGTCATTCAATGTTGAACGGGGAGCTTCATGCTGCAAAAACACAGGCGCGCCTTAGCTGCGTGCGCCGCCATTCCGTTAGCGCTACTGCTAACGCTACCGGCGGCGGGCCACGCGCTACCTACGGCACCGGGTGAGACCCAGCCCGATCCGGCGCAAAGCGAGCAGGATCAATCCGCGGGCGAGCAGGCGGGCGAGCAGGCGGGCGAGCAGACGGGCGAGCAAGATCAGCCAGCCGGTGACCAAGTGTCGCAGCCAGATCCGCCACAGAGCGTCACCGGTTCTGGCCTGGGCGACGCGGTCGCGGCGGCGGTCGCCGCGGGCGCGACCAGCGAGCAGGCGATCGCAGCGCAGGTGCCGGTGGGGGCAGCGAGCGGTGCGGGCGGCAGCCTGGTCTACGATGCTGCCGGGCGATTGGGCGTCATGGTGCTGTTCGACGCAGCGGTCGACACCGCCGAGCAGCTGATCGGCGACATGGCAGAGGTGGGCGAGAGCCTCGCGCCCATTCCGGGCGTGTCGGCGTGGGTGGTGCCCGAGCGCTTGAAGGAGCTCGCGAGCGTGCCGGGCATCACGAGCGTGATCCCGCAGCTCGCGCCCGCGCGCCAGGGTGCCCAGGTAGGCGCGCAGGTAGGCGTAGGCGCGCAGGCGAGCGCGCTGCGCTCAGTGCTTCCGAGTACAGACAAGCCCGTCGCAGCGGCGAGCGACAGCTGCTTTCCCGTGCCCGTAGAGGCCGACGGTCCGCTCGGCAGCGCCGAAGCGCGCGATCGGTTTGGCGTCGATGGCACAGGGGTTACGGTCGGTATCGTGTCTGACTCGTTTGCACGCACCACTTTGCCTACGTCTTGGGCCCAAGACGTGGCGTCGGGCGCGCTTCCCGGGCCGGGCAACCCCTGTGGTTTTGAGGCGTCGGTTGAGATTCTCGATGAGGGGCGCCCAGGAGCATCAGACGAGGGCCGCGGCATGGCGCAGCTCGTACACGGCATTGCGCCCGGTGCGCGCATTCTGTTCGCGAGTTCGGGCGGCTCAGACGTCGGTATGGCGAACAACATTATTGCGCTCGCCGAGGCGGGTGCAGACATTATCGTCGACGATATTGGGTATTACACCGAGCCGATGTACCAGCGAGGCTTCATCTCGCAGGCCTACGAATACGTCAAAGACAACTACGGTGCACTCACGCTTTCTGCGGGCGGCAACGCGAACGGCGTAGCAACCGAGGGGCCAGCGACCGGAGCCCCGGTGGCGTCGTGGCAGACCAAGAGCTACCGCGCGACAGACTGCCCCGCGTGGGTGACCTCGGGCGTCGACGACGAACCGCTGCCAGTGGGCACCGACTGCCTCGACTTTGACCCAGACCCCTCGAACGATCAAGCATTTGACGTGTTGCAGCTCAAGTCAACGAGCACCCCGCGCGACCTCGAGCTGTTGCCACTGGCATCGATCGCAGAGCCAATCTTTGGTAGCACGACCGAATACGAACTGCACTTTTACGACTCGTGCACGACGAACTCGACTCCCGAGGTGATAGCCAAGATTCCGCAGTTTGGCGGCACGTTGCCCAACGGCATGAACCTCTACCCCAACCTGTTCGGGCAGTTGGAAGTCGCAAGCGGCTCTGAAATGTGCATGGTGTTTGTGCGCACCGGGCACGTCGAAGGCAGCAAGCCCGCCGTGTACCTCGGGTTTCAACAGGGTGCTGGAGCGATAGCTTCGCGCCAGTTCATGGGCAATCGCACGCTGGGGGCCGACGCCACCGATTGGGTAGGCGAGAGCGTGCTCGGTCACTCGGGCGACGGCACGGCCATCGGTGTGGCTGCCGCGCACTGGGACGAACCCACGAAGATGCGTGACTATAGCTCGCTCGGGCCTACCACCATGGTCTTTGAAGGTGTGAGCCTTGAAATAGCTGAGCCAGCGCCGCGTCATGCAACAGCCCAGCGTATGGATTCGCCCAACGTGACCGCGGTCGACGGGACCCAGACGACGTTCTTCGGGCACGAGGAAGAGGACAGCGCCGGCAACCCCATCTATCGGTTCACTGGTACCTCTGCCGCGGCCCCCAACGCGGCGGCGGTGGCGGCGCTCGCTCTGCAGCGCGCACCGGGCATCGAACAGGCCAAGCTCGCTGAGCTGCTCGGGAGCACCGCGCGCGGCACCGCAGATGGCGGGCCCGTGAACCCCTACACCGCTTTTGGGTGGGAGGACACGTACGTGTTTGGTGCCGGAATGGTAAACGCGGTCAACCTGCTTGAATCGCTGCCCGACACCCCGGCCGCCGCTAGTGAACTGCGTGTCAAGACTGTGGGGGCGACCGAGCTGGGCTTCACCTGGGGCCAGATCGAGCACGCTGCGTCGCTCACGCTCGAACTCTACGATGAAGCGAGCGAGGGCGCGGGCGCTGGTGCTGTCGCGACGGCTGAGCTGCCGGGTGACGCGGTGAATCACACGTTCAAGGAGCTCAAGTCGAACCATCCGTACATGCTGCGGCTTGTTGCCACGGGTGACATGGGGGCCGAGTCAGAATCGACGCTCAGCGCACGCACGAAGGCTGAGGCGCCACGCGACCTCGCGCTCGTGAAGGCGACCTCGCGTACGGCCTCGGTCAGCTGGGGTGAACAGGCTGCGCCGGATCATTACCTCGTGCGGGCCGTGCCCGTGCAGCCGTCAACCGCCTCAGCTGATGCTGTCGACGGGGCGAACCGTGCTGGCTCTGGCGCCGCGATGGTGCCGGTGAAGCTGCCCGCGGGAACCACGAGCTACACGTTCAAGGGGCTGACCCCTGGCACCGAGTACACCGTGTTTGTGGATGCCATGAATTCGGCCGACGTGGCATCGACTGCTTCGATGCTGGTGAAGACAGCGCCGGCGCAGGCTAGCGCCGGCACAGGCGGTGCTGGTGCTGGTGCCGGTGCCGGTGCCGGTGCCGGTGCTAACGGTAGCGCTGCGGGAGCAGGGCTGGCCCGTACCGGCGGTGCAGCCCTGACTCCGCTCTATGCGGGCGCTGGCGTCTTGCTTGTGCTGGGTGCGGCAACCCTTGTGCTGCGGCGCGCACAGCGCCGTCGCTAAGCCCAGTTGAGTATCTGAAGGCCCTGTAAAGACACGAATGCTCCGGTGCGAAAAGCGCCGGAGCATTCGTGTCTTTTCTTTCTCTAACATCGCGTCTACTATCTGGTAGCAGGGGCATCGACGTGCATTCTCACAATGATGAGTGCCGTTTGGTTGGTGTTCTTTGGGGGAACGATCCAAGGGGGGATCATTGTGGACGCCACAAATCAGCAATTGAGACGACGGCAAAAAGGTAAGAGAGTGCTTGGCGCTGGCGCCGTGGCAGCGAGCGTCGCGATGGTGGCGACAGCGCTGATCGCACCGGCCGCCAGCGCAGACAGCAAGACGACGAGCTCAGTGTCGGCGGCGCACGGCCACGCGCTCAACTTAGGGCTCAGCACAAATTCTGCGGTGGGAGCGGCAAGCGCTTTCACCGAGTGGAAGGCAAGCGGGCAGACCGGTACTCCAAGCGCGACCGTCGACGTGAGTCTTCTCGAAAACGAGATTCTCAACTTGGGAGGGGTGAGCATCCCGTTGATCGCGAAGCCCGGTACACCTGGGCTGCTAGATCTTGGTGATCTTGGCGCGATGAAGGCCTACGCAGACTCGCCGTACCAGAGCGTCTCGACGTCATCGGCCGGTGTCGTGGGCGACGACGGTTCGGTGCTGCTGAGCCCTGCAGCTGTGCCCAGCACGTTTGAGCCAGCATCGCTCGACGTAAGCGCGCTCATCGAGCAGGCACTCGGGGCGCAGGTGAGGCAAGCCGTGCTTGATCAGGCAAGCCTAGAAATTGGAGCCCTCGGCTCGACAGCGAGCGGCACCGCTGCGAGCGCGACTCCCGTGACCCAGTACATGGTGGCGGGCGCAGACCTTAACCTTCATAGCCCCGCGGTGGGCACGGTGGCGACAACGCTTGACACTGCTCTTGACGGGGTCGGCACGACGCTGAATACAGCAGTTGGAACGGGGGGCGCACTCGGGTCTGTAGTTGCGGGCCTGCCTGAGCTCAAAATCGGGACGGGTCTTCTGAGCGTGCTGACTTTGAAGCTATCGGGTGGAACGATCGCCATCGACGGTCTCGACCAGGCGATCGAAGATGTCACCGACACACTGATTGCGACACCGCTTGTTGACTCGAACGGGATCGTGAGCATCAGCCTCGAGACCGGCATGATCAGCGTGAACCTCGCGAAGGTCGTGGCGGGTGGCGACCTGAACGGGTTGCCCGCCAACACCGAGGTGCTCGACTCTGTGACACTCGGCAAGATCTCTGCGGCAGTTACCGACGCCCTCGGAACACTCACCGGCAAGGCGTCGACTGCTGTCACCGACCTGGTCAATAACCTGAGCGTGACGCTCACTCTGCCCGTCGAATTGAGTGCGCTCGGTGCGTCGGCAGTGGACGAGACCATTACGGTCGAGGCTCAGCTGGGGCAGCTCACAGGAGTAGTACCTGGCTCACCAACGGTGAAGATCTCGAATGAGAACCCCTCTCTTCTTGGAATTATTCTCAACATCCTGGGCATTAATGACCTTCTCGATACGATCACAGAGCCAGTGCTTGGCTTGCTCACTGACAACCTCACGACCCCTATCGGCACTCTGCTCACCACAGTGAACGGAAACGTGACGAGTGCGCTTAACCCCGTCGTCGCTAGTACTGTGGCTGATTTGGGTCCCGTGCTAAACACTCTGAATAAGCTCCTGACGATCAAGGTGAACGAGCAACAATCGGGTGACCTGGGTACGTCGAGCAAGACGGTGCGGGCCCTCGCGATCACCCTCTTGCCTGTTGGAACGAGTGGGGCCGCAAAGGTCGAACTGGCCTCGTCGACGGTCAAGCACAAGTTTGATGCGACCCCGCCGGGTAGCGCGAACACGAATGCCTCGGCGTCGGCTGCCGCCTCAGCGTCTGCGAACACGAGCGGAACGACGAATGCAGCGGCTACCGCAGCCGCGCAGGCCGCGGCGATGGCAGACAACTCGACGTCGGCGCAGGCACAGGCGACCACCAATGCGAACGCGGCTGCGAAGTCGGCGGCCCTGACGAACGCTTCGACTAACGCGTCGAACAACGCAACCTCGTCGGCAAACAGTTCAGCGCAGGCCGCGGCTACTGCTTCGCAGAACTCGCAGGCCAACAGCGCGTCGAACGCGAAGGGCACAGCTCAGGCCGACGCTAACGCGAGCGCCTCCTCGAAGGCCGCGGCGCAGGCTACGGCGTCAACCAATGCGTCGAGCAATGCGGCAGCAAGCGGTACGACGAGCGGTACTTCGACGGCGAATCCGGCTGCGCAAGCAGACGCCAACGTGAACGCCTCGGCGTCTGCGTCGGCCGATTCGAAGGCTAACGCGGCTGCGCAGGCAGCTGCAACGGCAGATGCGCAGACAACAGCCAGTGCAAAGGCAACTGCCAATGCGCAGTCGGCGGCGAAGGCCGCAGCCACGCAGAACGCATCGACGAACGCATCGACGTCTTCGAGTGGCAGCTCAAAGGCGGCTGCGCAGGCGGCAGCGCACTCGAAGGCCGACTCAGACTCGAACGCTTCGGGCACCGCATCGCAGTCGGCGACCGCGAATGCTGCGGCGGCGGTCGCAGCCAACGCGAGTGCATCGTCGAACGCTTCGGGCACGCCCACACCGCCCAACCCGGGCAAGTGTGACGTGAAGAAGCCGCGCGCAAACTCGCCGTTCCTCGACGTTGCTACGAGTCACAAGTTCTACCCCGAGATTGATTGGATGCACTGCACCAAGCTGTCGACGGGTTGGAAGGTGACGGGAGGCCACGAGTACCGCCCAAGCGCAGATATGACGCGTGAGGCGATGGCAGCGTTCATCTTCCGTATGCAGGCGCCAAAGAACTACAAGGCTCCCGAGAAGTCGCTGTTCAAGGACGTGAAGACGAACCACAAGTTCTACCGCGAGATTATGTGGATGAAGGAGTCGGGCACGTCAACGGGTTACGCCGACGGCACGTACCGCCCCGGCACGAAGCTTGATCGTGACGCGATGGCCGCGTTCATCTTCCGTATGAATGCACCGACGAACTACACGCCGGGTACGTCAAAATTCATCGACGTCACTCCCTCGACGAAGTTCTACCGCGAGATCACGTGGATGGGCGAGGAGAAGCTGTCAGGCGGTTACCGCGTCGATGCTGGCTACGAGTACCGCCCGAAGAACACGCTCAGCCGCGAGGCTATGGCGGCGTTCATCGAGCGCCTCGTTGACGACTACTGGAACAAGGTGATCCCCAAGAAGTAGTTCGACACGAAACACCTCACACGAGACCGCCGCGGAGCCCCACAGCCCCGCGGCGGTCTCGCACGTCTGCCCGCAGTGAGCCTGCTCAAACCCGCTAGGCAATAGGGTGTAACCATGGCAGCTCTTAACGGTGCAGCAGTAATCGGATCAGGCCCCAACGGGCTCGCCGCGGCGGTGACTCTCTCGCGCGCGGGCGTGCCCGTCACGGTGTACGAGGCGGCTGAGACGATCGGCGGTGGCACCCGCACCACCGAGTTGGTTGCGCCCGGCGTGCTGCACGATGTGTGCTCGGCGATTCACCCCACCGCGCTCGCCACGGGGTTCTTCAGGGAGTTCGAGCTCGAGAAGCGCATCGAGTTCGCGGTCCCCGAAGCGTCATACGCGAACCCGCTCGACAGAGACGGAGGCAGCCCAGACGGCCGCGCCGCGATCGCCTACCGCGATCTTGCCCGCACGGCCCACGAGCTTGGCCGAGACGGGCGCGCATACGCAAAACTCTACGCCCCGATCCTGCAGCGCCTCGAGGGTGCCGTCGATTTCGCGTGGGGTGGTAGCATGCTGCGCTTTCCGCGGGATCCCCTCGCCGCGATCGCGACGGCGCTGCGCACAGGCGAACAGGGCTCACCATTCTGGAACCTCAGGTTTCGCGAGGAGGCGGCCCCCGCCCTCGTCTCGGGCGTTGCCGCCCACAGTATCGGGCGCATGCCTAACCTCGCCACCGCGGCGGTCGGAATGATGCTTGGGGCGCTCGGCCATGCCCGTGGCTGGCCTGTGCCGATCGGCGGCTCTCGCAGCATCGCGCACGCGCTCGAGCAAGACCTGCTCGCCCACGGCGGTCGCATCGAAACCGGTCACGCGATCGACGACGTGCGCGAGCTCGACGGCTACTCGACCGTGTTCTTCGACACCTCGGCCCGCGGCCTCGCCAACATCGCAGGCGCCAGGCTGCCCGCCCGCTACGCGAGGGCGCTGCGCCGGTTCAGGTACGGCGACGGCGCCACCAAGGTCGACTTCGTACTTGACGGCCCAATCCCGTGGCACGACCCCCGGGTGGCCGAGACGCCCACCGTGCACCTGGGCGGCTCGCGTGCTGAGGCGGCACGCGCCGAGGCCGCGGTGGCGCGCGGCGCGCACCCTGAGCGGCCCTACGTGCTGCTCGCACAGCCGACGCGCTTTGATCCGGATCGAAATGCCCCAGGCGCCAACGCAGTTTGGAGCTACACTCACGTGCCAGCGGGATCTTCGTTCGATGTGACCGAGCGTGTGATCGCGCAGATTGAGCGTTACGCGCCCGGTTTTAGGGACCGGATCGTGGCCGTCAAAATGACGACGGCGGCGGAGCTCGCGAGTTATAACCGTAACTATCACGGCGGCGATTTCAGTGCTGGGGCGGTGACACTGCCGCAGCTGGTGGCGCGTCCCACGCTATCGCCCGAGCCGTGGCGCACGCCCGTGAAGGGACTGTACCTGTGTTCGTCGTCGACGCCGCCGGGCCCCGGCGTGCACGGGCTCTCGGGGTGGTACGCGGCGAAAGCAGCGTTGAAGCGCGAGTACGGGTTGCAGGCCCCCCGCCTAGGCCTGTGAATAACTTGCCGCGGGTAGGCGGCCTGTGAATAAGTCACGTGGGTGTCGGTGGCCGCGGGTAGCATGGAGTCGTGGTTGCCGCACTGTATCGCCGTTATCGGCCAGAGTCCTTCGCTGAGATGATCGGTCAGTCCCAAGTGACTGATCCGCTCATGACAGCCCTGCGCACGGGGCGTATCGGTCACGCATACCTATTTAGTGGCCCGCGTGGCTGCGGCAAGACCACGTCGGCGCGTATTTTGGCGCGCTGCCTCAACTGTGCCGAGGGTCCCACCGACACCCCGTGCGGTGCCTGCCCGAGCTGCATCGAGCTCAGCCGCGACGGCGGTGGCTCGCTCGACGTCGTCGAGATTGACGCGGCCAGCCACGGCGGCGTCGAAGACGCGCGCGACCTGCGTGAGCGCGCCGTATTTGCGCCCGCGCGCGATCGGTTCAAGATCTTCATCATCGACGAGGCCCACATGGTGACCTCGGCCGGGTTTAACGCGCTGCTCAAGATCGTCGAAGAGCCGCCGCCACACGTCAAGTTTGTGTTTGCGACAACCGAGCCCGAGAAAGTAATCGGCACGATTCGCTCGCGCACCCACCACTACCCGTTCAGGCTGATCGCGCCGGGCACTCTCATCGATTACGTACAGTCGCTGTGTGACTCAGAGGGAGTACAGGTCGAGCCTGGGGTGCTGCCGCTCGTCGTGCGTGCAGGCGGCGGGTCGGTGCGCGACACGCTATCGATCTTGGACCAGCTCATTGCCGGCTCTGAGGGACCGTTTGTCACGGCAGAGCGAGCAGCCGGGCTTCTCGGATTCACGGGCGGCGAGCTGCTTGACGAAGTGGTTACCGCGTTTGGTGCGCACGACGCCGCGGCCGCGTTCCAGGCGACCGACCGTGTCGTGCAGACGGGGCAAGACCCGCGCCGTTTCGTGGAAGACCTGCTCGAGCGGTTGCGTGACCTCATTGTCGTGAGCGCCACCTCGGTTGAGGGAGCAGCGGCTGTGTTTCGCGGGGTACCTCAAGACCAGCTGACACGCATGTTTGAGCAGGCGCAGCGCTTTGCGCCTGGCGAGTTGTCACGTATCGCCGATGTCACGAGCGAGACGCTCGATCGCATGATCGGCGCTACCGCCCCCAAGCTGCAGCTCGAACTGATGATCGCGCGCGCGCTCGTCGCGCTCGATAACATGCGTGGCGTGGTTGGCGGTGGCGCTGGTGTCGGTGTCGGTGTCGGTGTCGGTGCTGGCGCTGACGGTGGTGCTGGTGGTGGGTTTGCGCAGCAGCAGGTGCCAGCCCAGTTCGGTCAGCAGCGTGCTCAGGCCCCCGGTCAGGCCGCGCCAATGACGCCCGCCGTGCCTGCTGCTCGGGTGCCCGCTGCTCAGCCGCCCATCGCGCAGGTGCCCGCAGCGCAGGTGCCCGCAGCACCCGCCGTCGATCCGATCTCGGCGCTCGCCGCTGCGCGCAGCGCCGTCACACAGCAGGCGACCCCGCAGCAGCCGGTCCAGCCGGTGCAGCAGATGCAGCAGCAACCTGTGCAGCCCGCTCAGGCAGCTCCCGTGCACCAGCCGGGTCAAACGGTGCAGCCGGCGCAAGCCGTACAGGCACCAGACGCTGGCGCAAGCACTACGCCGAATGCGGCTCAGACTGCTGCCTCGGTGCGCGACTTCTTGCGTGAAGACACCGCTGGTACACCGCAGGCCGCGCCAGATCAGACTGGTCCTGCCGCGCAGACTCCAGCCGCGCAGACTCCAGCCGTGCAGACTCCAGCCGCGCCGGCTCCTGCAGAGCAGGCTCCGGTTGCGCAGGCTCCAGTTGCACAGGCTCCGGTCGCGCAGGCTCCGGTCGCGCAGGCTCCGGTCGCGCAGGCTCCTGCTACTCCGGTCGCACAGACGCCAGCTTCACCCATTCCAGCGGCGCAGGCGCCAGGACAACCGCACCCGAATGAGGGTGCGGCGGCGTTCGGCCGACCGATTTCTGACATTTTGAGCGCTGCACAGATCGCCAGCATCGGCACAGAGCCGACTACACCCGCTCCGAGCGCGCAGAAGCTAGCGCCCGCGGTGGCGCCTGCAGCGCAAGCTGCGGGAAGCGCCGGGCTTCCCGTCGCCCCCGGTCAGCAGTCAGCACACGCAGCGCACAACGATCCGGCACAGAGCACTCAGCCAGCGCAGGGCACCGATCCGGCGCAGCACACGGGCCCCGCCCAGCAGCCGCCGGCTCCTGTCATGGGAACCGACGCGCCTGGGACAGATGAGGGTTATGACGAGTCAGAGTCGCTCGCGGGTGATTTCAATGATTTGCTCGAGGTGTGGCCCGACCTGCTCGAGGAGATCCTCGAACAAGATCGTGCTGCTTGGAACGCCGTCAAGGTCGTGCAGCCGCTGTCACTCGAGGGTGACCTGCTCGCTGTCGGCTTCGCCTCGCGGTCAGACCTCGAAACGTTCAAGGTGGCGGGTTCTGGCCCGCTTCGCGAGGCGATCCTGTCGGCCGTTGGGGTGTCGGTGAAGTACCAGCCGCGCCAGATTCCGCAGGGACAGGCACCAGCCGCGGCTCCTGGGCAGGCGCGCGAAGTGGCCGACCCCGCAGCAGAGGAGCCTCACCGAGCGGGCCCAATCGCGCCTCAGTCCCAGGGCCCGACTCAGGCTCAGGGCCAGGGCCAGGGCCAGGGCCAGGGCCAGGGCCAGGGCCAGGGCCAGGGCCAGGACCGGGACCGGGGCCAGCGCCAGGACCGGGGCCAGGCCAGCGCTCTCGCGACGAATCAGCATGCGGCACAGGGCGCAGCGACAGCGGCCGCGCATGACGACCCCGTCGCGCGAGCTGCTGCCCGCCTGAGCGCACTGGGGCCAGCGATGGCTGCTCCGGCCTGGGCCGAACTGAAGCCCGAGGTTCAAGAGCCCGTGCAGACCGCGGAACAGCCGCGGCAGTCTCAGGCTCAGGCTCAGTCTCAGGCTCAGTCTCAGGCTCAGTCTCCCTCGCAGGATGCTCGGCAAGCTCAACCACAGCAGCCAGGGTCGATGCCTGTAGACGCCACTTCGGCTCCGGCGACTCCGACAGCTCCTGAGACTCCGAGAGCTCCGGCGGCTCCGACAGCTCCGGCGGCGCCTGCTTTTGAAG
Organism: Leucobacter faecis; assembly: GCF_054456695.2. Lineage (NCBI taxonomy): Bacteria > Bacillati > Actinomycetota > Actinomycetes > Micrococcales > Microbacteriaceae > Leucobacter > Leucobacter faecis. The sequence goes on along the minus strand of NZ_JBTJER020000004.1, from coordinate 3,668 downwards.
CGCCCGCGAGTGCGGAACCGACTGCAGTACCTGCGCCTGCGCCTGCGTCTGCGTCTGCGTCTGCACCTGTGCTCGAGTCAACATCGGTTTCTGATTCAGTTTCAGTACCTGAGTCATTCGTTGAGGCGCCCGCAGAAGAGCCGATGGCAGCCGCAGTCGAGGTGCCCTCAGCGCCCGCTGCGACGCCGACGCCCCAGAGCTATCGTGACGATCCGTATGCGAACGATCCGTATGCGGGGGAGCCAAGCTTCGACGACTACGACGATCCGTACGCGTCACAGACTGCACCTGCACCTGCACCTGCACCTGCACCTGCACCTGCACCTGCACCTGCACCTGCACCTGCACCTGCTGCTACTACTCCAGCCGTCGACGAAACGCCCGTGTCAGCACCTGAGTCTGCGCCCATGCCCGCTGAAACCCCGGCAGCCGAACCCGCAGCTCAAACAACAGCACCGCCAAGCGCCAAGCGCGCAGCGGCCCCGACATTCACGCGCTACGGTGAAGCCGTCGTGCGCGAGACGTTGGGCGCGCGGTTCGTCGAGGAGCTGCCGCTCGCGCAGCCGCGACCGCAAGACTAGCGGCGCGCGTACCTCACCACACCACTTAGCGAAGGGATGCCCGTGTACGACGGCATTGTGCAAGACCTGATCGACGAATTCGGCAGGCTCCCCGGCATCGGGCCGAAATCGGCCCAGCGCATTGCATTTCACATTCTGCAGACGCAGAACTTTGACGTCTCACGCCTCGCCGAGCTACTCACCGAGGTGCGCGAGCGCGTGCGCTTCTGCGAGGTGTGCGGCAACATTACCGAAAGCGAGCGCTGCTCAATCTGCAGCGACCCGCGGCGCGATCAAACGCTCATTTGCGTCGTCGAGGAGTCGAAGGATGTCGTCGCCATCGAACGCACCAGGCAATTTCGCGGGCTTTACCACGTGCTCGGCGGGGCTATTAGCCCCATCGACGGGATCGGCCCCGATGATCTTTCGATCCCCGCTCTCATGCGCCGGATCGGTGACGCCGACATCAAAGAAGTGATTATCGCGACCGACCCGAACCTCGAAGGCGAAGCGACCGCCGCCTACCTGTCGCGCCTGCTGACGGCAATCGAGGTGCCGGTGTCTCGGCTGGCCTCAGGCCTGCCAGTGGGCGGGGACCTCGAGTTCGCCGACGAAGTGACACTGGGCCGCGCATTCGAGGGCCGCCGCAAGGTCGATTAGGGATCTCCACTGTCCGTTACGCTGCGAACGTCGTAAGCTCCTGCGGCCCTTTCGTCGTCATCCCTCCTGTCCCATCTGAGTGCACGTAGGACTCAGAAAGCGTCGGTGCTTCGTGCCGGCCGTGAAGGTGTTCACAATGCCGCGAGCCGCGGAATTCATGCCGACGCACAACAACTGCCTACAACACCGATCTACACATCTACCCACACCCAACGACTCCACTCGCACCGTTCAAGCAGTGCCTAATCGAGTCGTCCACAGCCCCCTGTTTCGACGAAAAATTGGCGTGATTACGTCAAATCTGTGGATAACTTCACTCGAATAAATCTACGATTCGTGAGACAATAGGGTATGGAAGCCAAACCCTCACCACAGCACGAAGAACCCCTCTCGGGCCTCTTCACTGAGGCTGCGAGCGAGGGCACTGATGCGGGCTCGAACGCCCCGGCCGCGGCCGGTGTTTCAGGCATGAGCGCTGCTGCGGGGGTGACTGATGAGTCGGCAGTGCCCCCTGTGGCGGATGCTGTAGGGGGCGCCGGCGTGGGTGCTGCTGGTGGGTTGGGGATGCAGGCGAAGTGTGACGAGATCGTGCAGCTTATGGCGCACGTGCAGTCCTTGTTTCCGGCCGACTGCCCTGGCGCTGACGCGCGTACGGTCGTGAACGCGCTCACCGGCGAGGGGGCGAGTGATTTCGCGAAGATCGTGGCTCAGGTGATGCGCAAGTGTTCTGAGCTGGAGGTACTCAGTGCCGGGGCGGTGGGAAGCCGGTCGGTGAAACGTGCCGGGCAGCCCGGGGTGGCGCAGGCGAGTGGTTTCAAAACGGGTGTTGAGATGATGCAGCACCTCACGGGGAGTTCGTGGGGTGAAGCGTCTCGCAAGGTGCGGGTGGGCCAGAGCATGCTCGCTGGCGAGACGGCGGAGCGTGAGGCGCGTGAGCAGCGTGAAGCGTTGGCGAGGCTCGCACGCGAAGCCAGCGACAGCGGTGGAGACATCGATGGCGGTGAAAGCAGTGACGGTGCTGGCGGTGACAGCGCTGCCGGTATGGACGCTGAAGCTGCGGCGGCTGAGGCTGCTGCGGCGGAGGCCATGCTGGTGTTGGCGGTGCCGTGGCACACGGTGCTTGACCGGGCCGTGTCGCGTGACCGGCTCACCGACCCGCAAAACGATGCGATCAGGCAGGGCCTCGGCGCCCCGCCGTGTGCTCCCGCACGAGACGCACAAACCGTAGATACTACTGCGGGTGCTGCGACTGGCACCGCAACGCCTGGTGCCGCGGCAAACAGCAATACCCAGGTAATGCCGGCGTGTGCGTTCCACACGGCAGCCTACTCGGCCCTCCACACTCCCCAGTATCAGCAGGACCCTGCAACGCTCTCCGCCACCGGAGACGCCACTAACACCGCCCCCACCACGGCCGCGGATTCCGCGGCGATCGCTGGGACCGTTACCGCTATTGACACAGAGGCAGCGGCAGCGGCAAACGCAGCCGCAGCCGCAGATGGTGAAGCAGACGCGTGCGCGGGCCGGTGTGAAGCAGCCCTGCTGGTGCTGTGGTGGCAGGCCGGGCTCGACCTGATCGAGGCGGCCCAGCACACTCGGGTGGAAGAGCTGCGCCGCCAGGCACGAGCGATTCGTGATCTCCTCGACCCGGAGGGGGCGACGCTGCGGCGTAACGAGCGGTATGAGGCGCGTTCGTTTCGGTGGTGGACGGACCCGAATGGGCAGTTCCATGCCCGCCTCACCTGTGACGATGACGCGGGGGCGTGGATTCAGACGATCTTTGCGAGCGCGCTGCGCCCCCGCCGCGGCGGGCCCCGCTTCATCGACCCGGCAGAGCAGGCCGCGGGTGACGAACTCGCGCAAGACGAGCGCAGCCACCACCAGATCTCGCACGACCTGCTCATCGATCTGCTCCAGTCGGGCGCGGTCGCCGACCAGCAGACCGTGTTCGGTACGAGGCAGGTGGGCGTGCGGGTGGTGCAGGTCGTGAACCGTGAAGCATACCTCGCCGAACAGGCCGAAGCCCGCGCCGCCGAGGCAGCCGCGAAAGCCACCAAGGCCGCCAAGGCCGGGAAGAAGACCGCCAGGCAGGCAGCCCGCGGCACCACCCCCGAGGCGCAGCAAGCTACAGGCACGCAGACGCCGGATACGCAGTCGCCGGGCCCACAGGCACCGGGCCCACAGTCGCCGGGCTCACAGACGCCGGGCGCGCAGGGCGACGCTCACGCCGAAACCGCTGCAACGGGCGCCACGACCACAACACCAGCGGCTCCCGCGGACCCGGTCGGGGTGGTCGCCTGGTACGAGGACGGCCTCACCATCACTTCCGACGCGGTCGTCGCCAAGCAGCGCTGCAACGCCGGCGTCGTATACGTCACCGTCGACGAAGACTACAACCCCCTCGACGTGGGGCGCGAACAACGGCTCTACAACGGGGCCCAACGCATC